>JAJZDT010000118.1 GCA_021851535.1 Microcaldota archaeon
TAGCAAAGTCTGGTTTGGCTGCTTTGGGCCACAGAAAAATGCGCAGGACTTAAGATCCTGTGGTCTAGCACCTTCGTGAGTTCGAATCTCACCCCCTGCACTTCTTGCAAAACAAAATTTAAATTTTTTTGATTTAAAAAATATGTATTATATTTTTAAACTTGAATTTTTCATTTCCATTTATGTTTTGTGATGATTGTATGAATAAGAAAGATGTGATAAAAAAGACTGCCGATTTTGTTAAGAAAAAATTAGATAATGAGGCGTCAGGGCATGACTGGTGGCATGTTTATCTTGTATGGCAACTATCTAAAAAAATAGGAAACAAAGAAAAGGCAGATATGTTCGTTGTAGAACTGGCTGCACTTTTACATGATATTGCTGATTGGAAATTCAATAAGGGTGACGAAAGCATCGGAGCTAGGGTTGCAAGTGAATGGTTAAACAAATTGCATGTAGAAAAACATGTAATAGAACAGGTAAGTTATATTGTTGGAAACGTATCATTTAAGGGAGCTGGAGTAGATCATACAATGAAAACATTAGAAGGAAGAGTTGTATGGGATTCTGATAAAATGGATATTGGAGCAATAGGTATAGCTAGAACATTTGCATATGGGGGTTATAGGGGAAGACCTATATATGATCCAAGAATAAAACCAAAATTACATAAGAATTTTGAAGAGTATAAAAAAAGCAGTAACCCATCGATAAACCATTTTTATGAGAAAATATTGTTGTTAAAGGACAAAATGCAAACAAAAACAGGAAGAAAAATGGCGATACACAGAGATAAATTTCTTAGAACTTTCTTAAAAGAGTTTTTCGATGAATGGAATGGACTTAAGTAAAGTATGCTGTTAGCTAATTCTTTCTTATTGCGTTAAAAATTCTGTTTCCTCTTCCGCTTCCATAGAATGTATTCTTTGGAATGTCTTTTCGCGCTTGCTGTTTTGATAACCAATAATTGGTGTATAGTTTACCATTCTTTTTAATGGTATGTTGACCTTAAGAGTCAAACGATGGTAAAATTCCTCTACAAGCAATGCAGTTTTTCTAATAGAAGTTGATAATTCATCCAAAGCATCCAGCATTTTACCGCTATTATCCGCCTTTTTGCTTATTGCCGCTTTTAAAAGAGCTCCTGACGCTTCACGTACCACAATTGTGCCGGTTATTGCATTTATTACAGAATTTAATACCTCTGATTTAAACGTATTCTCATTATCATAAGAGCTGCGTCTAAGCAAAACATTACCATTTTTGTTATATGAACCTATTGTTCTTATATTCTCCTTTTTAGTTTTAACATAATTTTTTGTGTATTTTACGTGTGTTCCAGATCTATGACGATGTATAAAAACATGTAAATTGTGTATTGTTGGTATTATTGCCCCAGTATAATCACCAGTTCCGCTCTCAACATACTCTTCTAATTTATGTCTCAATTTGTTAAGTTCATAACATACCGTTTCATTCATTTTTGCAAAATCAGCATCGGTAAATAGTATTACAGGTTCAATATTTTCATATCCTTTTGAAAGAATAGGTTTATTTGAATCCGCCATTATCTTTGAAACGTCATTAATATATCTAATAATCAGTTCTTCAGATTTCTTTGATATATAGCTTCCTTGAGAGCCAAGACCCCACACTGTTGAATTGTCATGATTTGGTATTGATTTAAAATTAAAATCCATTATAAAACCTTTTAATAAATAGGATAATGAGATTAAACTAATATAAATACTTTTTGATTGGTATTAATTTGCGGCTAAAACATCTAAAATATGCTAAATTCTTTATTTATTTGCATTATTCCAATCAAATATTTTCCCGATGATAATTCCAAAAATATTTGTTTTTAATTAGAGGATATTTCATCGTTTATCTCTTATGCGTATTATATCTTCATATATTAATTCTGCATCAAGATTTATACTATACACTTTATAAAAGTAGTTTAACACATTTATTACATCGCGCTTTAAAAAAGCCCTTGCATTGGGATGCCTTGTCGATACGGCCTGCCCCATATCTATTATATACGGGGTTTTATCCTTTAACAATATATTATATTCACTTAAATCTGCATGGACAAGCTTTGCATTATATAATTTTTTGATATCCACTATTATTTGATTTAATATTTTATTTGCATCATCATATTCAAGTGGCACGTCTTTAAGCTTCTTTGCTATCTGATCCCCAGAACCTATTAATTCCATTGCAAGAATGTTATAGTCGAACATGTAAGGCTTTGGAACATGTATGCCGCTATCATACGCAATTTGCAAATTACCGAATTCTTTTTTGCACCAAACACGTATTATAGCAAATTTACCGCTGTATCTTCTTTTAAACCTCGGATCCCCTATTATATAATCCTGCATATTCAAAAATGAGGAGCTTCCAATTCTAAAAAATTTTAATATGACATTCTCATTACCCATAACTGTTTCGGATTCACCAGCACTTGCAATATAAACATCAGACTCCTTTCCTCTAGCTACGATAAACCCCAATTTTGATATTATACCCTTATTATAAAACTTACTGAGACGTCGCATCGTATCTACGTCGAGTGCTGCCTCATCAATCCTCTTATCCTTTAATAAATGTATATCTCTATCGGGCCTTTTTCTTTTATTTACTTTCCTAGACATTGAAACATATGAATTTCTTCAAAGAGAATATAAATGCCTTCATATTACCAAGGCATTTATGGAGCACTTAATAAATGCGCTGGTATTGCGACTATACCCACATAACCGGCAAGAAGACTACCGAATAGCAATAGCACCCAAAAGATTAAAAGAAATAGAGACCAACCTACCCATACGCTTTTCTGCATGCCAGGGAGTCGTTCTATAATTAATGACACAGGATATGCACATACGCCCGCAAGCCCATATAAGAAATACATTATCAAAAGTGCTATAGGAGCGCTAGTTAGACCTAAGTTATATCCAACAATACCATATATTATAACCATTATTCCGACGAGAAGTGCAAAAAATCCAACAAAACTAAATTTGGTCTTAAATTTTATTGAGGCAACAAATGCGGCTATCACTAAACCAAAAGATATGAATGGGTCATAGAATAAAATATTGTAGCTTCCTGGAAGAGGCCAATTAAACTGCCCCCAAAGACCACCAACTATCATATATAAGGCAATCATAAATAAGGGCACGGCAGCGGAATTTAATTGTAATGAAAATTCCTTCTTCTTTTTTCTATAATCAAGATATATTGTAAATATTAAATAAAGGAGCATAAATCCAGCAAAGCTTATCATAAAAAGCGAATATGCCAAGTTATCTATAAAAACTGCCATATTGATACCATTCTAATATGTAAAATTAGATTTTTATATGCTTTAGTATTATTATGGGAAGTGCTCAACTTAAGTTTTTTAAAATAATATTATATATGGTGCTAATATGAAAGAGGATATGAAGGGGTTTTTAGAGGAATTTAATGAATCTGTTGGAAAGTGGCAAAAAAATAGCCCATCACAATTAAACAAATTTATGGCACTACTCAATGAAATAGAAAAACCAAGCGCATTAGATACTAAAACAAAAGAGCTAATTGCAATATCCTTATCTGTCATATCACATTGTAAGTGGTGCATAGCATTCCACGTAAAGGCGGCTTTTGACTCTAAAGCAACAAAAGATGAGATTAGAGATGCGGGATGGGTTGCAGTCCTAATGGGCGGAGGACCGGCATTAGCTTATAATCAATTAGTTGAGGATGCGATAGAGGATTTTGGCACATAAAATCGGACTAGTAGGGCAATAGCATTTAAACATAGCGGGCGTTAGATATATACGCAGCGGATACGTTCGAATTTATAAAGTTTTCTTTCCAAATAGTATCTAACATTTAGTGGTAGATAGTTGCCACCTTGATAGGAGCTTGTTATTCTAGCAATATCACATATTAAACAATTGACTGATTTAATGAAAAATATATATGAAAGCAAACATTACAAATTATTCGTTATTATACCAATAGCATTGCTGCTAATCAGCCTCTATTTCATACCACATATACAACTTGATTCATCTCTTAGAGGAGGAATAACGGTCACAGTACAATCTAATGCATCAATAAATATACAATCGATTACATCAAAAATAAATGCACAAATTCCTGGTGCACAGACATCAATAGAGAGTGCTCCTGGTGGCATTGCGATAACGATAGCAGATAATACAAGCCTATCTAACGCAAATAATTATTTGATATCGGCATATTCTGCATACAACAATTATAGTAATGCGGTTTTGGGCGTTTCTGAGACCGAAGCACTTATAAAAAGTCAGCCAACTAATAATACACTTCCAGGTATTTTGAATTCATATCAAAAAAACCAAAGTCTATCGCAACAACAATTAAATACAGATATTAGTGGGGAATTTACAGCCTTATTACCATTCCAAACTAACATCACTGAAAATAAAAGCAGCCCATCAGATATGATAAATAGTGGTAATATCGCAATTAAATCGGCGAATAACCAATATGAAAATTATGTTGTTAGTACGCTCAAATCTATTATACCATTTAATACATATTCTTATCAGACGGTCACCCCGACATTAGGTTCATACTTCTTAGGTCAATTGCAAGGAATAATAATAGCTGCGTTTATATTAGTAGCAATTGCAGTATTCATAGTATTTAGAACTATAATACCTTCATTTGCTGTAGTTTTTGGCGCAGCTAATGATATATTAATAGCTCTTGGGGCGATGGGTTTATTTGGAATACCTTTAGGTGTAGCCTCGATAGGGGGATTGCTTATGCTTATAGGATATTCTATAGACACCGATGTATTATCCGCAATAAGAATATTAAAAAGACAGGAGCATACGCCAGAGTATCGTGCATTTGAATCTATGAAGACAGGAATAACCATAACAGCAACAGCATTACTAGTATTTGGAATACTTTTTGCAGTATCATATGCAAGCTTCATACAGACATATTTTGAGATTGCAGGTGTTGTACTTGCAGGACTTGTTGGAGACGTAATAACCACATGGCTTGGTAATACAGTAATGGTGCTCTGGTACAAAAAAAAGAGGGAGCATAAATGAAGGCATTAGAATATTTCAAGGATAGAAGAATTATAATTTTCGTAGTGATACTTTTAGCCCTGCTCGCTTTAGATCTATATTATGGTGTTCATTTTGGCATTGAATTTAGCGGGGGCACACAAATACCAATAACGTTAGAGCACAGCGTAAACACGACAGTTATGACATCACTCATATCAAATTTACAGCAACGAGTATCAACATTTGGTTTAAAACAAGTTACTGTTGAAGGGATAGGAAATTCAGAAGTTTATGTTATAATACCTTCAGTATCACAATCTGATGTCAATCAAACAATAAGTATAATAGATAGTCAAGGTAATTTCCTTGGCGTTGTAAATGGTGTAGAAGCACTTAATGGAACTGGAATATTAAAAGGAAGCGTAGGTTCTGTAACACCACAACAGAGTAATAATACAGTATCTTGGGCCGTAACATTCTTCATAACACAAAGCGCTGTGCAAAAGTTTTCAAAGGCGGTTTTTGGACAGGCAAACCAACCACTATATATGTTCTTAGACAGACCATCAGATTCTGTAATACTTATAAACCAATCATTATTAGCAAATACGAGCCTTGGTCTATCATCAACACAAACACTGCTGGTAATGCAGAATGCTTTAAACTTAAAAAATCAGACAATACCAGTTATTTCGTTCTCAAATAACAATGCAAGCATAACAAAGATTGTAGATTATTTCAAAACAAATAAAAAATATACAACAGCATTTGCAAGTTATAACATAAACCCCGCAATCATTTCGGATTTAAAAAACATGAACATCACCATAAAACTTGAAAGCAACGCGAATATGACTCCAACATATACAGAAATAAATAGTACCACAGTCGTATTAAATAATTGGAATCTTGTTGGTCTATTATCATCACCAATATTAAACCCAGCCATCACCAACGGAAGTGCAGGGGATAATTATGAAATTACAGGTATATCTCCAGCTACAGAATCTTCTTCGGCGCAGTTTACATATGCAACAAATGAGGAAAAAACTATTACCAGTATATTAAATGGAGGTGCACTTCCTGTGGCAGTTCTGCCGGGAGTGCCAACAACAGTACCACCAACACTTGGAAAGCAGGCGTTGTATGTTAGCGCAATTGCTGGTATACTTGCAGTTTTAGGCATATCTATATTCATAACCATACGGTACAAAAAATTGTTCTTGATATTACCCATATTACTTACTACATTTGCTGAGCTTTTCATTATTGTTTCGATAATAGGACTTGTAGGAACAATAGATCTTGCTGCTGTTGCTGGAATGATTGGTGTTGTAGGTACAGGAGTGGATGCACAGATAATAATAACGGATGAGATATTAACACATGGAAGTGAGCAGCACAGCTCACATGGAATACTTAGTAAGGCATTCTACATTGTTTGGGCTGATGCAATATTACTAGTTGTTGCAATGCTTCCACTATTCTTCTCGACATCACTTGTTGATGTAATAGGATTCTCGGAGGCCACCATAATAGGCGCGATGCTTGGAGTACTCGTAACAAGACCAGTATATGGATTGTTAATAAGCAAACATTTTGGTGATTAAGTGGCGATTAGATGCCCAACGTGCAATAGATCAAGCGATGAGATAAAATTCATAGGGGAATTCTGTGAAGAATGCATTGCAAATAGAATAAAGGATACTGTGCCGGATAAAGCCAAAATATATGTATGCAGATTTTGCAACAGAATAAAAAGTGGTGGAACATTTAGAAAACTTGATAAAGATACATTAGCTGTTGCCTTAAAGAAGGATCTTGGGGCAAATGGATTTAGGGTTGATGTAATACATTATCACAACGGCGCAGCATCATTGGAATTTGAATGTGATTATGAGAATGCAAAAGTACATTTTACAAAAATTGTAGATATAAAAACAGTAATAGAAAACTGCATAGACTGCACACGCATGAAATCAGGTTATTATGAAGCGCTTGTACAACTAAGGGGAGATAATTATCTTGTTGAGAGAATGGCTATAAAGTTAACTAAGTACGTTGAAGCTAATGGCGCCTTTATATCAAAAACAGAAAAAGAGGGCACAGGAATAGACATGTATATTAGCAACAAAAAACTAGTTTCTGCATTCTTTATGCTATATAGGCTTAAACCGAAACGCTCCTACACATTATACGGAATGAAAAGAGGAAAGGAGCTATATAGAAATATATATGCACTCAGATTATAATTCTACTGCTGCTGCTCTGTTATATAAACACATGGAACGGCATTATTTGACGGACATGAGGATTGCGCGCTTACATTTATCAAATAGGTAGCAGTGCCCGTTATGGTGCCTAAATTTCCACTTATATTCATAGGAGTATATGACGTTACAAAACTTGGCCCTGCGCTAGTACTTACATTGAACACTATCTCATGTCCTACAGTATTTTTAAGATTGCCTACATAGATAGCATCGACATCAGGAGGTATTTGTATTACTACTACTTCCTTTGCAGGATATCCCTGTGCGCCTACAGATGTGGCAACAGAAGCTAGCTTACTTGCAACCTGCTGTGATTCCGTTGTAGATAGCGTCGAATTGGCATTGGATATTTGTATGAACGCAAACACAACCACAGGTATCAATATCATTAGTCCGAATGAAAGTGTTATCAACAATTCAAGGCTTGATTGCCCTCGCTTATTCTTATTCAATATATCTACGCCCTATTTGCATCGCTAAGCTTCTTTATTGTTATATTACGCTCTTTATCCTTTATTATATTTTTCTTAAGCACGCTGAGCGCCTCGCTTAATGTACGTTCTAATATAAAATCCGTTACATGTGAGGATATCACACGTCCATTCTGAAGACCTATTCTTATTTGTATATCATAAATTTTCTGTTTTATCTTACGTATATGAACATTTGCATATTCAACACGATCGCCTTTCATATCCTCTATTTTTGATATGAAGGATTTTATCTCTTCTAATATTTCGCCCTCATACTCTTTCATGTTGGAATCAAGACCTGAGATGAATATACGATTCTCTTCTATGCGACGTCTTGCCACCATATTATCGATTATATCTGTAGCACTAATTATACCAACAGGCAGGCTCCTATTATTTGTTACTATTAACGAGGATATGTCCTGCTCTATAAGTTGCCTTACTGCATACGAGAGGCTTTTTTCTGATGATACCACTTTGGGACTCTTCTCAGCTATATCTGCGACAAGCACATCATTCTGACTATAGGTACGCGTTTTACGCTCCGGAAGTCTCTCATTTATACTTGAATAGTTCTTTATTAATTTAAAATAGGTAAGCATACCATATAGTTTTTTATCTTTGACAACGATAACGCGGTTTATCCTGCTATTTTCCATAACCGCTTTGGCCTGCGCCAATGTTGAATTGCTATCTATTGCAATTATTGGAGAATTCATTATATCTTTCACAAAAATATTATCAAGCATTCTTAAAGACAGCATTATTTTTAACATTGTTGATCTGTCAAAAACACCAATTATGCGCTTATTTAATACAAAGGGTATTGCCTTTGTTCGCGTCTTCATGAATTGCATTAGCACATCATTCATATCGGTCTTTGAATCTATAGGGCTTATACGCTCCACATAGCGCTCTATTGGCTGGTTCTTTGAGGTACTTAACACGCCTCTTGCCCTATGTATGCTTCTTGAATCTACAATACCATAATAGCTATTGTTTTTATTTACTATAACTGCAGGATATCGCTCTAACATTTGAAGCACCTTTTGTATTGGTGTTTTTATATCTACAGATTCTGTTTTAGTTATTAGTTTCATAGGTATCGATACGTTCCATCTTTCTATTTGAATCTCTTCCATAACATGCACCATTATATATTTATAAATCAAAAGCAAGATATAAATATAACCATTATGTTCTGGTGAATTATTGATGAAATATAAGTTTTTACCACATACAGCCGATGTTAAATTTATAGCCTATGGAAAAAATGAGTCTGAACTTATTGAAAATGCAGCGCTTGCGATGTTTAGCACAATAACACATATAAAAGATATAAAGAATAATGAAAAAAAATATATGGTAAAAAAAAGTTTTAGTGCAGTTAGCATTGATGAATTGATATGGAAGATATTACAACATACATTATCTTTTGCCGATTCTAAAAATCTTTTCTGTTATAATTTAAATGTATTAAATTTATCAAAAAAAAATATTTATAAAGCAGTAGTTAAGCTCTTTTTAATCGATAAATCTGAAATTTATGCTAATCGGGATGTTAAGGGAATTTCCAAATACAGTTTTATATTTAAACATAATAAAGAGAGATTAAGCATAACAGCTGTTCTTGATGTTTGATATTATATTTTAAAACAATTAACAATATGTGTGATAAAAAGTATAATAATAAAAAAATGGTAATATTATGGCTCAACGTAAAACCGTCGGGATTATAGGACTTGGAGATATGGGAGGGAATATAGCACGATCATTACATAATGGGGGTTATTCTCTTTTAGTATACGATAGAAACAGCGAGAAATATAGCACATTTAGTCATCTTGATAATATTCAGTTTTTTAATAGCATTGATGAATTGTCATCAAAAATAAATGAATTAGACACTAGAATAATATGGATGATGTTACCAGCAGGAGTTATAACAAATAGCACAGTAGAGTCGTTATCAAAAATATTACGTAAGGAAACAATACTAATAGACGGATCTAATTCTGTTTACGATGAATCGGTAAAAAATAGCATACTGATGAAAAATAAGGGCTTATTTTATCTTGATGTTGGATGTGCTGGTGGTCCATCAGATCTTAAAGATGGTGTTGCGCTCATGGTCGGTGGTGATAAAATTGCATTTAAAGTAACAGAGGATGTATTTGCCAAAGTATCCAAAAATGGAACATATGGATATGTTGGTCCAAGTGGCGCAGGACATGCCACAAAACTTGTACATAATATGATATTCTATAGCATATTTCCAGCATACGCAGAAGGAGTGGCACTC
>JAJZDT010000038.1 GCA_021851535.1 Microcaldota archaeon
CATTTTATCTATATCGCTAAAATCCATCCTGCTATTTTTGTTCAATGCTTTTATAACAAGGTACTCACGCTCTAATATTTGCCCTTTTTGCCTTCGCGGCCTCTCTTTGCTTTTGTGCCAAACCCTCTCCTTTAACATATGCTCTATAAAATTATCTGTTATAGGGACATAACCATATGAATATGTCATATAACTTACGATCCACTCTGAATTGCGATTTGCAAATATATCAGAGGAGCGTATATCATAAATTCTATTCTCTAAAACTTGGGTATTTTCTGCAAATATGTAAAATATAAGATTGTAATCCCCTTTTGTTATTGCAGCAAATTGTATGGTTGGTTCATTAAGCAGTATCTTTTTTATGCTCTCGCTATCTGGTATTATATCCATAAACTTTACAAAAACTATATATCTAAAGTAGTCAAAAGGTCTTGGAGCTATTTCTATAGTATATGATATGTTATATAATTTTTCAAGCCTACTAAGTCTGTACTTTGTAGCGGAGTTACTAAATCCTATTTCACGCGCTATTTCGTTTATAGGTATTCTGCTATTTTTGCTTATTAATTCTAATATTTTAAGGTCAGCATTATCTGGGTGTATTAAATCATTAAGCCTGTCCTTTATATTATTTTTTTTTATCATCTCATCTAATGATGTTGCAACAGTATTCTCCTTTCTATGCCTTGCCTTAATGAATGTACCATCATTTAATATTCTGCCCATGTAAAATGTTGTGGTTATATAGCGCTGCTGTTCGGGTGAGAATGTCCGTGTAGTCTCCATTACATAATATTTGCCATGTATTATGCCAATACTGACGTTATGTTTATGCTCTTTTTTTATCTGTGCCAGCCGTTCAGCAATTATTTTGGGCAGTTTTTGGCTATTTTTCATCATTTTATTCTATTATACTTAAATATTTAAATATATATAACTTATTTTTATAATTTAAGTAAAAATTTAAGGCTTAAAAATGGTATAAAAGTCTATTTTTTTACTTAAAATAGCGATTAAATAAAAATTATTATAATTATTTAATCTATAAATGAAAAATAACTTTATTTAATTCTAATAATCTATATATACAAGTCCATCCATAAATATATTATGTAATTTGGGGGGTGCTGAGATGAAAAATCCCCAACGGATTTTAATCCTATTCCCACCAACATCTCAGCTACCCAAACTACTTCTTATTTTATTCGATTTAAATATATTATTCAAGCATGACAGCGATTTGAATGATTCGACCTTGCTCTTTTGAGATTGTTTAATCTTAGCCTATCTTTCAACTTCCGATTTAAATTTGAATGGCTCTAAAAGTTCAGAAGCCTCAGTAATAACTCCTATAACTAATTCCTTCGGACTGTGATACTGATCTAAGTTACGTTCATCGCAATGTTTTTTACAATGGCTTTTAATTGAGCTATATTAGTATCCGAATCGTTCATTATCTCACAGTATTATAGATTTATTTAAAGTGCCAACATATCCTTTATTATTGCCTTTATTTTATTTATTTGATATCCTTCTATTTTTCCTATCTGACTTCCTACTATTCTTGTTTTCCCTACTGTTCTGAGTTGAAATACAAGCGCAACGCTGTTTTCTATAAGGTTTGTAGAACTGGTTTTATTTATCTGTACAGTATAAGGCAAATTTAGATGCTCCATGTTGCTTGTGAGCGGTATTACTATACATAAATCTACTTCACTTACATTTTTGAAGATTATCGCAGGTCTTTGATAACTTTGTTCATGACCTTCTCCCTTGCCAAAATTAACATTATATATCTCGTAATCTTCCATTGTCTCATTGCCCGAACCTTTTCAAGTTCTCGTTAGATACATCATCCCATTCCCCAATTTCTTTCTGTAGTGAATTCATTATCGCTATTCTTATTTTATCGGTCAAGAACATCTTTTTTATTATATTAGAACCTCTCCATATATCTTCTTCCTTTAGGTGAGGTTTTCTCCATTTAAGCTTTAGTTCTGCATTATTTTCATCTAAACCAATATCCTTTCTTAGATAAAGTAGGCTTGCAACTATCTCTAAATCGGTTTGACTAAGCGCGTTAATTAGCTGCTTTGCTCTTTCAATCTCTTCGTAATCATCCTTAATTATCCTATAAGAATCACTGTTGCCATTTACAAAATCCTTACTACTATTAAAATATTCTACTGCTAATTCGTGAGAATATGGACCTCTAACGTAAAAATTAAAGTCGTCGTATAACTGCTTCCCGGTAAGTTTTTGCAATATATAAGCTAGTTTTTGTGCCTTTATCCTATCAGCAAAGCTACGACTATCTATCTTTACCCCTAACAAATTCAAATATGCTATAAACCTCTTTGTTTGCTCTTTCATAAAATCTGCTTAGTTTCATTTAAATGTAAAACATTGATTAACCATAATTTAACTTCCGCATAAACTTTTCTACCACTTTCTTCTATATAGTAAACAATAATTGTTTTGTCTTCTACTGCTGTATCTTCTGCGCGTACGTAACCTTCCTTTTTTAGCCAAGATAAATTTGGTCCTAAAGACCCATCTTCTAACTTAAGTGCGTCTTTTATGTCTTGATAAGTTAGACCATCATTTTTGTAATAATTAAGCATGGCCAATGTACTTATCCTTGCATACAACAACAAACGTCTGTATTTTTTATCTAAAGAGGATGGAAGCTTATTGAGCTTCCTGTCAATGTTTTCCATCATGTATAATTAATTACACAAAAGATATAAATACATTACTATCTATTTTATATTAAATATACTATAGAATTTATTTTATTAGTTAAATAGTATTTATAAAGAGATGATAAAATGTTAAAAAGCTAATTTAAAAAGCAGGGATCGA
>JAJZDT010000091.1 GCA_021851535.1 Microcaldota archaeon
TAAACGAGTGATACAAATTACAACCCCCAACACATATCTATAATAAGTTGATTTAATAAAATTAATAAACGTTACTAAATATATGCCCTTGTAGTATAACTTGGATAGAACGCGGGCTTGCGGAGCCTGTGATCCGGGTTCAAATCCCGGCGGGGGCGAATATCTATTTCCATCGATAAAATCCATTATAGAACTCGACGTATGCTATCTTTACAGGTATTACTTTATCATTAGGATAAAAAGGTAATTTTATCCCTGTTCTTGTTATGACAATTTTATCCGATACGTCCCAATATGCACACAGTGAATCTTTTGCTTTAACATCTTTACTATTTAAAACAATACCATCAGGATATATCCATCCTGAATAATTGGACTGAATGTTATACTCTTTTTTATCTTGCATGTAAGTTGTGATATCTAAAAATCTAAATCCTATTTCTTGAAGAGGTACCTTTTTCAATGCCTCTTGGATATGTCTACCATTTAAAATATTTTTTTGTATCTCCATATGAGCATTGTACTGTATCTGCATAAAGGTATTCGTTCTTGTTTGTATATTATTTGGAAGATCAGATAATTTTGATATAATTACCATATAATCAAAATAAACTCTTTACAATTTAATATAAATATTTATGTATGAGAATCTAATAAAGCAGAATGTGCCTCAGTAGCTCAGCCTGGCAGAGCGTCTGCATGGTATGGATTTATTCTTTAAATTAATCACCATAAAGCAGAAGGTCGAGGGTTCAAATCCCTTTTGAGGCTATATTCTTAAGGTATTATTTACCTTAGAAGATATAATTACAAAAAATTAACAACGTTTATAAATATGAATTTGCATATTTGAATGATAATATGGCGAATACTGCTATCCAAAAAACAGAAGGCGTGATGGATCCAAAGCAGTTAAATATTGCCTCTTTTGTTACAAATGTTACTTGGAAAGAGCTTTTATTGGAAATGTTAGACACAAAACAGCTTGATCCATGGGATATTGATATATCGGCAATGGTGGATGGATATATATCTGTAGTAAGGCAGATGAAAATTTTAGATCTCAGAGTGCCAGCAAACATTATACTTGCAGCGTCCATACTACTTAGAATGAAAAGTGATGGTTTTAGTGTATTTGAAGAACCTGTTGAGGAAATGCCAATAGACCAAAATGGTTTAGAGCAACGCATACCCCCAGAAATTCCAAATCTTATACAAAAAAACAGACTACAGCCGCATAGAAAAATAACGCTTACTGAATTAATGGATGCGCTAGGTGCAGCAATCAAGCAAGAGGAAAAAAAGATGTATATTAAAGAACTTGATGCACCGATACAAATAAGCGTAAGCCAGGATATTGATGCACGAATAGAAAATTTATATACTAAAATTAATAGACATATTGACCATCTTAAAATGACCACATTTAACATACTCTCAACTGAGTATCAAACAACAGAATCTAAACTTTTGGATTTGTTTATACCGCTGCTCTTTCTTGCGCAATCTGCGAAAGTAAACATTATTCAGGAGGAGTTCTTTGGAGAGCTTATAATAAAATTAAATGATTTAAATGACGGAGAAAATAGATCAGGATAATGAATACAAAAAACTTATAGAGGCTGCATTATTTGTTTCAGGCAGATCTCTTAGCATAAATGAGATAGCTGCTGCGTTGGGGATCATATCTGTAGGTTATATAAAACAAATTTCGGATGTTCTTGTCGATGAATATAAAACTAGAAACTCCCCGTTTATTATCAATAAAATAAACGAAAAGTATGAACTTGTGTTGCGTGAACCATATGCAACAAAAGTAAGCACACTTGCCGGTTCCCCAGACCTTACAAAGAGCGCACTGCGAGTTCTTGCTTATGTAAGCAAAAATGAGCCAATAATGCAAAATGCGCTTGTAAAAACATTCGGTCAATCAGTATATGTATATGTAAAGGAGATTGAGGATAAAGGTTTTATAAACACGAAAAAAATCGGACGAACAAAACGCATAGAAACAACACAACGCTTTAGAGAATACTTCAATATAGGATAGGCACATATGTGCGCATTATTAATAGGTCGGATTTGATTCTGTATAATTTTCACACTTATTTGAATATAGCGCCATCATAAATAATATGGATGAGAGTCTGTTTAAATACGCGAGAACATTTTTATCTATATCTAAGTTTATACTTACAACAGATCTTTCTGCGCGCCTTGCAACAGATCTTGCATGATGCAACGTTGCACCTAACTCGGTCCCTCCAGGCAACACAAACTTTTGAAGTGAACCTATCTGCGCAGCATACTCTTCTATATATGATTCTATTTTTACAGTATCCTCCTTTGATATGCTTCTTTTCAATGATAACATCGGATCTATAAGAGATGCTAACTGCGCACCTATAATAAAAAGATTATTCTGTATAATACTTAATCGTTCTTTAAAGCGCATATTTTTATCTTTCGATATAGCAACACCGATAAGTGTATTGAGCTCATCTATATCGCCTATTGCATTAATAATATTATCATCTTTACGAACTTTTGATGCGCCCATGCTGCAATAGCCCATATCCCCAAGACCGGTATAAAATTTTGACATCTTAACACCATAATAAAAATATTAATATCAGAAAATGATTAAAATCTATTAATTAAACTTTCTTTAAATTGTATTTTTATATTCATCTAAAAATATTCATAAGTATTATAAATTATAAATTTAAAGGGTTATCTATTAATTTATTCATGTATTGATTACTGCGGGCCCGTAGTCGAATGGTAAGACGTTCGCCTCACACGCGAAAGACCAGGAGTTCAATTCTCCTCGGGCCCATTTACAAAGATTAACAGTAACCCAGAGGTTTAAATTTAAATTTTAAGTATACAAAAATAGTACAGCTCATGAAGTAACGACTCTAAAAACAGAATTGTTACAATTCGATAAAAATTGCAAGGCACGCAAATGAATCTAAACGTACTCCATAGATTGCAAAGAAAATTTCTAAATCAGAAGAAAGGTTGTTCATGTCCAGCTAACCTATTTATCCGCACATATATCTAACACGTCAACTTCCTGCCTAGTCAAATCACACAGATAACAAAACCAAACCCGCCAAAACAAAAGCTACACCTACCTTCTGATTATTTGTTAATTTTTCTTTAAGAAGCAGTGAAGCCAAAACAATTGTTATTAAAGGAGAAGCTGAACTAATAGGCGCAACTATATCTGTATAATTATAGGTTACGCCAAGATTATATGACAAAATACCTACTATGCCTAGTACACCAATCAGAGCTAAAAAAAGCAGATAATTACTTTTAACGTTCAACTTTTTACTTGTTAACGTACCATATAATAATAGAAACAATATCGTAGGTATTATAACGAGAAACGCAGCGTCAAACCATCCTAAAGATTTTACCAGTAAAGATAGCAAAAAGAAATAAAGACCGTAAGTAAATGCTGCAATAAACGCATACTTCAAACCCATATGCAACTTTTTGGGATTAAGTTTGAGAATATCTTTTAGATTTAAAGAAATCAAAACGGTACCTATTATAATAAGGCAGATATCTAAAATCTGAAAGTTATTTATTTTCTGTCCGATGATTACAAATCCAAGAACTGCTGTAACCACGCCCCAAGTATTTCCTATTGTAGCTATAATAGAAATATTACCAACTTCCAGCCCTTTGGTGAATGAAAGTATTGCCATAACTAATACAAAACCTGTGAGTAGTAGTAATATGATTGTAAAAAGGTTTATGCTATTATATGAGAATAAGAACAAAGCTAGAATAATAAAAATAACAAACGATAATAAAATGTACCACAAAGAAGTTCTAAAAGAGCCTATCTGTTTTGACATTTTGGCTATTAAAAAGTCTTGTACACCAAAACCAATCATGGCAAAAATACCAAACACAATACCTATAAATAAATCTGGCATACGCCATAACCTCATTAAAATTTACGTAGTTAAATCAAATGACAGGTCTATAAACGTTACATTTATTTTTAGTTTCTTTTTACTTCTTAGTTACTTATTATTTACTTATAATTGGCTTTGATTTCCCACTAATCGTTACCTAAAAAACGCTTATAAAAAATATTTACAATGACGCATAATTAATGTACCGTATCAAATATTGGTTTTAATTTTATAATTTCCGGCAACGCAAAAACGCTTTTAGATGCAAACGGAGAGGCGATTTTTACTTTTGCTTCTTTTAATAAAGGTATATCTGCAACCCCATCGCCAATAACAGTACAGCGATTTATAGGTACGCCAAATTGCTTAATTACTTCGCGCACGGCTTCAATTTTATCCATGCCAGTCATCATTTTTATTTTTATACCTGTTAATTTGCCATCTTCATTAAATTGATCTTTATTTGAAAGCACATAATCAAAACCAAAAAAAGATTTTGCGACTTCTGCCCCAATAGAACCACTCAACGTTACAATAATTTTAGGCATACTAAATGGATTTACCACGTCTAAAACAGAGGGTATCATCTTATTTCTTACATGATTAGTTGAAAAATATGACATAGTGCTGGCATCGCCTAAGCCGTAGTCAATAAGAATTTCATAAAAACGTTTGAGCCCGATTACTTCCGCGTCTTGTGCGCCGTTCATTCGTCTAAGCATCATCTTTATGTCTACAGCATGTTTAATTGCGCCTGCGGCCCTTAGGTAATTACCAGTTTTAATTTCCTTTCGTATATATCCCGCGCCTATACTCTCAGATACTCTACCGCGACATAATGTTTTATCCAAATCTGAGATGATAATATCAGTTTTTGAGATTAAAGATAAAATTTCTTTTTTATAACTCATATGTAATACCCGTTAAAACGTTTATATGCTTTGACAATTTGTGTCAATTAATATTTAAACATATTGCTTAATTATCCAATTTTTATACTAAGTAGAAATAGATACATTTTTTGATCCCCTAAGTGCGGAAGCTATCGCCGCAATGAATGCAAGAAATGCGCCTATATAAAAAACTAAATGCAACCCACTAACAAATGATTGGGAGATTAGATTTGGAAAAAAATTAATACCTAGAAGAGTATTTTTATTTGCAAGAGGCAGGGCATTTAAAGCGCTTGCAGGTATTAAACTTTGCATTGGGTTATACCCCAAAAGGGCAGCGAATAATACAGTAGTTGGGGGTAATTTAGATATCTGAGTTGCAAGAGGTACACTAACATTCTGGGATATAAGTCCTGAATATAAAGAGTTAGATAAATTTCCCGATACGCCTAATATGAGCAGAGTGAAAAAAACTACGAGACTAAACATAAAAGAGATATTCATCAATGTTGCACGCATACCTGCTGTTGCACCCCTCATTTCTGGTGGAACTGAATTCATTACTGCTGCTGTGTTAGGAGCGGCAAACATGCCCTGCCCTACGCCTAAAATAAATATTAACGGAGCAAATATAAGATAATTAAAGTTAACAGGAAGAGTAATGAGAAGAATGAATCCTAGTGCAGATATAAGCATCCCTAATGTTGAAAAAATCCTTGCACCATATTTATCTGATAATGAACCAAAAATAGGCCCGGATACTAAAAATCCTAGTATAAGGGGTATCATGTCCAATCCTGCTTGAAAGGGAGTGTTAATAAAATTAACTCCGTGCAATGGAAGCCATATGCCTTGAAGCCATATAATTAAAACAAATTGCAATCCACCCCTAGCCATCCCTGCAAGAAATAGACTAATATTACCGAATAAAAACGCTCTGATTCTAAGCAGCTCGATATGAAACATTGGGTCCTTTGCATTCTTTTCGATAAATATAAACATCACAAAAAGCAGGATACTTATTGCAATTCCTATGAGGATAAATGGATTTGACCAACCAACAGAGCTATTCCCGTAAGGTAACATACCGTAGATAAATGAGGATAAAAGAATAGTTAACCCAAGAGCAAATGTAATATTTCCCGCAATATCTATTTTCTGCCCCTTTTTAATTGTCGCAAGTTCGTGAAGTGCAAGATATGCCCATATAGTTCCTATTACGCTTATTGGCACACTTACTAAAAATACCAAATGCCAATCAATTGCTGCGAGGATGCCTCCGATTACAAGGCCTATAAGACTGCCTGCAACGCCTGCGATCTGATTCATGCCAAGCGCCTTGCCGCGCTCATTATGAGGAAATGCATCGGTTAATATGGCGGTGCCGTTTGCAAATAAGAAGGCGCCGCCAAAGCCCTGGAATAGACGTATTACAATTAAAGATATAACGCCAAGTGTACCATGTATAAGATATGTTGATATCCACAGCAAAGTTGAGCATATTGCAAATATCAAAAACCCAAGATTATAGAGCTTTACCCTGCCGAACATATCCGATAATCGCCCTATGGTTACAACAGTTACTGATGAAGTTATTATATATCCTATGAGCAGCCATAAAAGCAATCCTATATTTCCTGGCGTTAGAGGATTTACCCCTAAACCATTAAAAATTGCTGGAAGGGATATGATAAGAATAGAACTATCAATTGTTGCTATAAGTATTCCAAGCGTCGTATTTGAAAGCGCAATCCATTTATAATTAAGGCCGAATTTTTGCTCTTTGTGCTGTTCTTCTTTATCGTATTTCAGAGAAGATTCTTTATACACATCCTTACTTTTCATTTATGCACATTTTAGTTATAGAATCAATTATCTGCTGTGTACTTCGCACACGACCTATACGCTTGAGCACATAATTAACCGATGCCTCATGCATTTCTTTAGAACGTGAGGTCATCGCATCCTGTGCAAATATCTGCTCAAACCCGAATTCGTATGCAAATCGTGCAGTACTCTCGACGCCATAATTAGTCGCAATGCCACAAAGCACAATTGTTTTTATCCCCTGCCTTCTTAATCTAAGCTCTAAATCTGTTCCATAAAAAGCACCCCATTGCTTTTTTACTATAACAACATCAGAGTCTGCCTGATTTAATTCAGGAACAAAATCTGCCCAATCTGCAGGCATTGACACAGGCCTTGAAAACATCTGTTCATCAGATTTGACATTTAATCTATCTTTTTCCGATGATACAACATGCACTAAAAAAACGGGCAATTGGTTTTGTCTAAATATTGCTGCCAATTTCGATGCATTTTCAATAACTACTTTTGAATCGTATGGCGCGCCTTGCATTGCCGAGATGCCCTTTTGAAGATCTATTATAACAAGAGCAATATTTTTATTCTCTATTGATAGTTCATCCATAAAATACCCATTATATATAGGACATACAATATATATAATATTCCCATTAATAAATAAGTTATACGACCTTTTCTATAAGCGTTGCAACCAATGTTTTTGGAAATCCGCTGCTCAGATCAGTATAATTCATAAGTACGTAACCGTTATAAACATTGCCAATACTTCCATTAAATTTATTCGAACCGACATAACACTGTACTTGGAAGGTGGTATTTTGACCTACCTGCAGCGTTATAGGTATTTGAAGGGAGGGAGTGTTTGCAAATGTACGATTATTATTACAACCAATAGAAGTTATTTGTATACTTGCTGGCGTTGATTGCCCTAGATTAATAAAAAGTATGCCATTTGAATATAAGTTAGCTTGTATACAATTAAAATCCGCAGGTACGATGCATTCTGATTTTACAAATGTTGATGGGCTTAAAATTCCAAGATATATTATTATTGCAACTACTACTGCAATAATTAAAAGAGCCCAGCTATACGTCATTAAATATTCTACGGCACCTTGCGCTCTTTTATTCATAATTATCACTATAATGTCGCTACGATTCCATCGATAACGCCATTAACACCAATACCACCTGTAGATCGTACCACAATTCTATGGCTAAGTATTGAACGTGCAAGAGACTTGATATCCTGTATAGACACCTCATTTCTGCCGTTAATGAGCGCTTTTGCCTTTCCACATCGCATAAAACTAATATCCGCTCTTGGACTGCCACCCATAACCACGTGTATATCACTTCTTGTTGCACGCACCAATTTTGTTATATAACCTACTACTTCATCACTCATTTTAACCGCATTAACTTGTGATTGTAAATCTAACATATCGCTCATGTTTATTACTTTTTCAACCGTTATATGTTCCTCTCTCTCTTTTATTCTAAGAATCTCAGCTTCGGATTTTTCATCAGGGTAATTAACGGTTATCTTCATTAAAAACCTATCTGCCAGAACTTTTGGAAGTGATGTAGTTCCTTCTATATTAAGTGGGTTTTGAGTTGCCATTGCCATAAAAGGGGATGGAAGGGGTATAGTCTGATTACCCATCGTAACCTGCCGCTCCTCCAATGCTTCTAAGAGAGCAGTTGTTGTTTTTGGCGGAGCTCTGTTTAACTCATCAACAAGCAGTATATTTGTAAAAATAGGTCCTTTTTTTAATTTTGGATTTTTTAATTCGTCTACATATGCATATCCTATAATATCGTTAATCGATAGATCTGGCATTCCTTGTATTCTATTAAACTCACTATCTATTGCTTCTGAGAGGGTTTTTGCCATGGTGGTTTTCGCAACGCCAGGAACACCTTCTAACATTACATGCCCATTTGCCACCATTGCTATGAACATCTGCTCTATGATATCATCGTTTCCGGCAATATGCTTTTTTACTTCTTTAAATACTTGTGAATATGCCTCCTTTGCGTCCATCTATCAAACCTCAAAACATTTTTATAACCTTTCAGATAAAATATTATTAAATGATTGCATATAAGTGTTAAATACATTTGTCTGCTATATCTGAAGTATAAACGTGATTTTTATGATAGGAAAGGATGTAACTAATAATGGAAGTGTCTCTTTGCATGATGTAAGCGAGATACTAGAAAATAGAAGAAAGGAGAAGGAGCCTTCATACGAACAGGAGATTGCACTAGAGCACTCCAAAAAATTTAATTCTGGAAAGAGCGGATATGATAAAATGATTAAAAAGTTGGGCAGTATAAAAGGTCTCAAACAGTCGATAATATCAAAAATTGCTGATATAAAACCAGCAAATGATGCAATACTAAAACAGATACTTGCAAGTGAGAAGGTAACGCTTGATGAGAGCACATTAAAAGAGATTATAGGTATAGTTAAAGAATCTGAATGATGATGCTGTGGGATATGAAATGGTGGTTGAATGGAAATGCACGCTGAAGAGAGAAAGGAAGATTATGCATACGTGCTGGATTTTATGCCTAAAGGGAAGTCATCATCAGGTAGATCAGAGCCGCTAACACAAATTATTGGAGAGCGATGGTTTACTCTACTTGAGGCCACGACAAAACCCGCGGTAAATCTAAGTTTAGGAGATAAAGTTTATATTGGCAGTGGCGAGCGCGATAAAATTATGTTAATAAAAAGTAGGGTACAATACACAGAACTTACCCAAACAGCAAAAAATAGCATACAAGATGTCGTGTTAAACATAATAAAAAAAGATGAACCGCGATTTGTCAGTGTTTTTAATAGCGCAGGAGCAATAAACATAAGGCAACATTCACTAGAGCTTCTTCCAGGGATAGGAAAAAAACATTTAACAAGTATACTAAAAGAGAGGGGCATTAAGAAATTTGAGAATTTTGCAGATTTATCCTCTCGTATATCACTACTACAAGATCCTGCAAAACTCATCTCTGAACGAGTAATTACGGAACTTGAGGGGAATCAGAGATTTTATCTTTTTGTGAAGCCTTATGTTCCTAGAGCGCCGCTTCAGCGGTAGAGTAATATGATGCGTTTTAAAATCAGATATGTCGATGATAACACAATGATTATGATAAAATCTACCTCTTTTAAAATTCATCTTAAACAAATTGGCATGGATGATTTAGATGGTATACAGCGCTGCGCTAACAGCCCTGATATAGGATATAATTTTGGTTGTATTGAGAGTTTCCCATATCCATACCAACGTCACGATGCGCTTGCACTTATAGAAGCAGCGGCGATTCTTGCAAAAAATGAGAGCGCATACCATTTTGGAATAAGGAATAATTTAGATAATAAATTAGTCGGTATGTTTACCA
>JAJZDT010000150.1 GCA_021851535.1 Microcaldota archaeon
AAAGATCGATATGGAATGTTAATGATACTATAAAAATAGAATTCTGTTCCATAAAAAATAGAAATAATACATTAGAGATATATGCAAACGATCTCTCCAGAATACTTATAAACAAAAATTTATCTTCGCGATTAATTTAAATTGAACATACTATCGCTGTCCATATTTAGACATAAAGGAGAGATATTCTGACATTATACTAGATGGAGCTGAAGGTTTTGTATTATAAATTATAGTTTTTAACATATCCATATCGATCTTTGATTCCTCCCCACTCTTAAGCTCATTCTCCATCGCATTACCCTTTGCTTCTCTACATATATTTGTTATGTCAGCTGCAGTAAATCCTTTTGTTAATTTTGAGAGCTCTGAATAGTCTATATCGCTTATAGGAACATCCGTAAGATATTTCTTAAATAACTCTTCACGCTCTGGTGCGGATGGAGGCTTTATAAATATCAATCGATCGAATCTTCCTGAACGAAGTATTGCGGGATCTAATGAATTTGGTCTATTAGTAGCGGCGACTACTATTATACCACTGGTATCATTTATGCCATCCATTTCTAATAGAAGCTCTGTAGTCATCGCAACGGCCTCTTCAGATGCATTACTTCTTGAGGGTGCAATGGAATCGATCTCGTCTATAAATACAATAGATGGTTTATTCTCTTTTGCTTTCTCAAAAATACCTTTTAGGGTAGATGACCCACGCTCATAACCTATGGCAGCTATTTCAGCCCCACGTATCTCAAACATGGTTGCGCCTTTCATGGACTCATCATTGATTGTGGCACGCATAAGCATTGTTTTTCCATTTCCTGGCGGGCCGAATAGTAATATACCTTTTATAGACTTGACCTTATATTTAGCAATTAATTCTGGATGAAGAAGTGGTATTGATACAGCATTGAGCAATGCTTTTTTAACTTCGGATAATCCTATTACATCAGATAATTTTATAGAATCTTTTTGCGGCTCAGATTCACTCTCTCCGTGAACCGTGCGCTCAAATGCGATCTTGAATTCTTGATATTGATCTATCTGAGATAAGGAGGTAGAGGGTTTTGTGGTTGAGATCATATTCAAAAGATCCGCCTGGGTTATGTTAAGAACCTTATGTTTATTAACCGCATCTTGAGCCACCTCCCTTGCCGCATTTGCACAAAGTGCACGTATGTCAGCTCCAGAGAATCTCTCCGTTTTTTGTGCAAGCTCATTAACATCTATCTTATCAGATATTGGTAATTTTTTTAGATATAGCTGGAATATTTTCTTTCTACCCTCCATATTTGGCAATGGCATATAGATTGCTTTATCAAATCGTCCAGGACGCATAAGCGCCTTATCTAGAACATTAGGTAAATTTGTTGCACCTACAACAATTATTTTATCAGACGTATTAAATCCGTCAATTTCTGTTAATAATGTAGATAATGCCCCACGGCGCGTTGTATCTGTACTCTCCTCCCTACCCATTGCTATAGAATCAATCTCATCAAAAAATAATATACACGGCTGATTCTTCTTTGCTATTGTAAACACATTAGATATCATCTTCTCAGTATCTCCAGGAAACTTTGATATCATCTCTGACGTTTTAACATAATAAAATGCTCCATGTATCTCATTTGCAAGCGCGCGCATCATCATCGTTTTTCCAGTTCCTGGCGGGCCGAAAAATAAAATACCCTTTACTGGCTTTATATTATACGCCATAGATATACCGCGCTGCTCTATTGGACTTGTAACCGCCTCTTTTAATTCGATTTTAACATTATCATAATTTCCTATATCATTAAATGATTCATGTCTAGACTCCGCCTGCAGATCCTCAAAGGTTTCACCAAATTTCATTCTAATGTCCTGCTTGCGCACATCTAGAGCGCGTGCAACATTGATGCCATTAGATTCGAGTATATATATCAGTATTGGAGCTATTGCAATGCTTATTAAGAGATATATTGTTGTGTTTGCGCTATAATTAAAGACGTATGATATTATCAGATAACTTATTGGATAACATATTGCCAAAATGCTAGCTTCCGTACCTTTATGGCGCGATCTGCTGCTTGCTATATACTCATCAATAAACAGTATTATCGCAATTAATGCTGCAAGCTCTATTAAATAAGGTATAGGATTTAAAGAGAAGGAGTCAATGCTTAAACCTATGGCTGCTGGAACTGATGATAAAACGGATGTACTTCCAAAATTCAAAAGACTTTGATCGAACTTTGTACCAAAACTTAGCACCGAAATATTTGATATCACATTTGCAGTTGACTGTGTTGTTGTAACATTTCTTAGACCAACAATTGATTTACCAGTAGAATTTCCTATTGCTATACTAAGATTTAGTAGAGCCATGGCTGGTGCAATAGGCGTTATATACTTAAAGATTGAACTTCCAGAACTAGATTGATTATTAACAGTATTTGAAACAGCGCTCTTTGGTACATTTGAATTATAATACTGCGTAAGCAAAGCATGCTGGCTGCTGGCATTAGTTACTATATAACCTGTATTTTGGATACCCGTTAGAGATGAAAAAACAACAATACCTAGCACTAATACCACGGCCATTATAATAGCTCGTTTTCTACCTATTATCAAAACACCAAATGTGAATGCTGGTATTGTTAGTAGATAACCAAGATTTGAAAATGATAGTGCAAGAACAATAAATGAGAAGAGCATCGTTCTATAGTGCATATATCCAAATACGAGAGCTAATGAAATTATAAAAAGAAAGAGCCATGCGATAGCTGCCATCTGATATACAAGTACTGGAAATACGAATATCATAAGAAATATTAGCCCCAAAAAGGGATGATATATT
>JAJZDT010000099.1 GCA_021851535.1 Microcaldota archaeon
TATCTCCTTTCTTATAAAAGGATAATACCTATCTATTCTTTCTTTATCATGACTGTTAAGAATTTTTATAGCAGGGTAATGTATTATATGTGAACCATCTTTGAAATATCGCATTGCATGGTCCAATGCATTATCCCAAGTAATTCCATTAAAAATTTTACAGTTAATAAGTGATGATGGATTTTTAGGTTTAAAAAAATCAGTATACGGCAGTTTGATTCTTATAAATTCAACTAATGCTTCACTGCGCTCTTTTCCAATTATATTATTTGCGGCTGTTATAAATTTTGAGCTATCCTTTTGCATTATATCACATGCTCAAAACTATGGTGTCCAAATATAAATACCTTTTCTAAATGTGCAGTTTCTAACTGTGTAGGTATGTTATAAAATTTTGATAATAATTATTATCTCCTTGGTTTTATTTTGAATTCATGTTTTGAAAAAGTTAATTTTAAATCCTTACATTCAACATGTTGCTCTTCATTTAATAATAGAAGATTTTTGGCAGAATGTTCATCTATACTCTCTAATCTTAACAGATCCTTTTGGGATTTATCCAACAAAATTTTATCATTTGAACTATAAATGCTTATTGAATTTACGTCGCTTAAAATGGCAAAATTTACTGGATTTGTTGGATATAAATACGCTGGATCTGATGTATTTAGTATAAAACTAATTCCTGTAAATTCATTAATTTCATTGTTTGAAATGATTCTAGTAGCTGTGCTTTTAATAAGAAGATTATTGTTTATATCCAAGTTTTCATCTCTAACAGAAAGATCCAAAAAACCATTTGATATATGTGCAGATAGGTCTAATATATCATTTGGCGCTATTTTTGGTAATGAGAGAATATTATATTCGTAGTGTACCAAACCAAAATCACTTTTTACTAATGTTATCGCAAAAGAATCTCCAATGACATATACACCCCATGCATATTGCATGCCATTATTTAATGATATATTTAGGCCTTCAAATGCAGGTATATTTTCTTCCGACGGGACTAATTTAACATTAACAGAATTTGAATTGTAATTCCTAAAAATTTCATTTATACTTCTTATATATCTAACATTTGGGTTATATTGATATACATTAGTATAGTTGTGCGTGTCCGTGCTTGGCGTATATGGTCGATTGTTATTAAATGAACATCCCGTCATGCTAATTGCCGAAACGGCTATAGCAGTTCCCATTATACTATTAATGTTTTTTGATATATTATTTTGAATTGTTGCCATAATTAACACCATTTAGATATATTCGCAGTCATTATAATATATTAATGTTGTTATAAATAGCTATTAATTATAAATTGCATGAATACAACAAGCCTTATAAATTTAGATTAAAAGATAATGTAGTGTTTATTTGCCCGAAGAGGATAGTTTCATTAAAAACCTGATATTTAGGCTAATAAAAAAGCATATTTCAGGCGCAACGATAAATTCAGCATTCAAGTTAGCTAAGTCTCTAAACGAGGAGGGTACTCATACTTCGATAACATTTTTAAACGAAAACCCCAACGACGCTATTAAAGCACGGTATAACCTTAATGCGTATATAAATCTTGCAAAACAGATATCACGCCTAAATATAGATAGTTCAATATCCTTAAGATTAAGTCAGATAGGTATTAAGCTAAGTTCCGATTTATTTAGAAAAAATATGGATGAAATCATAAAAATTTCGAATAGTTTGGGCATAGTGTTATGGTTAGAATACGAGAAAGATGTCAATTATAATAACATATTCGATACGTATATGGCGTATGCAGATAATTTCAGGCATATTGGAATAGAGCTGCCAATAAGGAATATAAAGATAGATAATTATCTTGTTAAATTAAAGGATAAAGCATTAATAAAATTGACCTATCACTCTTATAATAAAGAACCTGAAATAAAGAGCAAAAAACATCTAACTATAGTAGATTCTTATTCAATTGCAATAGATCAGATTAACTCTAAATTAAATGAATTATATATAATAGAGCCTGAGGAGAAGGTTATAAATAGACTTGTGGAAAAGAATAGAGTTTACAAAAGGAATTTAATATTTGAGATGCCATTAGGATACAGCAAGAAATGGAAGAAAAAATTTGAAAAGAAGAAGATAGGTCTTTCCGTTTATTTACCGTATGGAAAAGATTGGATACCATATGCAATAGATAAGCTTACGGAAGGAAGGATAAGAAATCTTGCAATAACATTTTTAGATGGAAAGAAAACACGTGAAAAAAATGGTAAACTCGCCAAAACAAAAAAATAGCAAAGTGGCATTGCTTACTGGTGCAACTAGCACCTTAGGGCATGAAATTGCGCATCTACTTATTAAGGAGGGTTACTTAGTGCGTGCACTGATAAGAGATGATCCAAATAATATAAACATAATAAAAGAGATACCAGCGGGAGTTATACCTTATACTGTTGATATAACAATACCTGATGATAAACATAAAAAAGAATTAATAAATGCATGTGTAGGGGTTGATTGTGTATTTCATGTTGCTGCTGCAGTATATAGAGAGAATAATTCGTTTGATACTATAATGGATGTTAATGTTGTTGGCACAGAAAATTTGCTGACTGCTATAGTTGAAGCTAATCCACAAAAAAGAGATATCCATTTTATATTTGCAAGTTCAATGGGGGTATATGGGCATAAATTTAGCGATAAGATACTTACAGAAGAATCACCAGTAAACCCAGATACCCCATATGGAAAAAGTAAATATATTGCTGAACAGGTAATAAAGTCTTTTACTGATGTTCATAAAAATATCCATTATACTATATTTAGAATGGGTACATTATATGGAA
>JAJZDT010000143.1 GCA_021851535.1 Microcaldota archaeon
TAAAAAGAAAAAGTATGCACATCATTCTAACTATTTACCCCCTATTGTTATTTTATTTGAATGTCTCTAGCGTTTATATTTTTTTATTTAGCATATGTTATCTTCTTATTTGGCTTATATTCGAGTTGCTTAGAATAGAATATAACTTAAATACTCCATCAGCGATGCTGATCAAATACATATCACATCATGATTACTCAAAGCAAAAGGATGCATCATGGAAAAGATGGCGTATACCATATTGGATTTTAGGGTATATAATTGCGCAGATATTATTCTGGCATACTTTTATTATTGCAAGTGTTATAATGTTATCATTTGGAGATAGTGCAAGTGCACTTTCTAGGGCAGCGTGGAGTCCAAAATGCAAACCTTTAGGTATTGTAGTCGGGGCATGTTGCGGATTTATCATAATATTTTTACTAACTAATTTGATTATACCAAGTATACTTGCTTCAATTATAGGAATAAGTACTGAACTATTAAACAATAAGGTAAACGATAATCTTACAATACCCATATTTGCAGCATTTGGATTTACAATTGGATTAATGATATAATTTTTTTTATATAAAACTTCCACATATACCGAATTTTATAACAAAATATAAATACGGGTAATATCTATTTTAGCTGGAGATTGGTTGGTTGATATTGTAAAGGAGGAGATTAAACGACTTCGCAAGGCACGCTTTTATAAGAATCTATTAGATAAGCTTGCTTATATTTCCTTAGGTGCTGACATATCAATTGCAATCGCAACATTAATTTCTATAAACATATATTCATCCAATACTGCTTCTATATTACATTTGCTCAATTACGCGCTCACATTTATAGTAATTATAACAATATTCGTATTTATCCTATTTGCATTTGTATCAAATTATCATAGAAAAATAGTAGGGTTGATAAGTAATACGGGTAAAATTGCAGGAAAAACAATAAAGAAACGCTCGCTATTTAGATTTTAATTACAAATAACAACTATCTACCATTGATGTTCTATGGTGGTGTTGCATCCTGCTGGTTGCGATATCTGGGTACTAAAAATAAGTTTTATATACCCTAAATAAGGTATACTCGTAACAACATTATCTAATGTTGCATTGAATTTGGCAGGTAGATTTCCATCCTGTATGTCAAGGCCATTATTGTTATCCCCCTTAGTTAATACATAGTATGTGCCTGATGCATTTATTATTGCATATGCTCTATGTACAATGTATATATCTCCATCTTTATAAAACGTATCTTGTGGTGTTGTTTGGTAAACAACAATCCCATTATTTTTATCTCCTATAATATTAGTTCCATTTATACTTATTCCTGTAGTATACGCTATTTGCGCATTTCCCCCTCCTATGGTTGTTATATTTCTTACCGCGCAGTAATATTGTATAAGATTTTGTGATTGATATGTTTGCGATACTAAAAATGGAGTAGATGCAATGTTAAATAATCCTATTGCATCTCCTTTATTATACGATTCACCTAAATATCCTGTATTCGTATTATATGCAAGGCACATTAAGAATTCACTGTTTATGTTATGAATCATATTATTAAAATCAGGGGCACTCACATTTACAATAGGAGCGTGCAATGCATTTAAATTGGCTTTTTGCAAAACAATCATATCCCCTCGTTGTAAATTAGGAAGCATACTGCAGCTAGGTACTACATCTAATGGCGTCGCAGTACCAAGAATCGCCCCTAATATAAACCAGAATGCGATTACACCTATAACAATTATTAACGATTCAAAAACAGCTTTTTTATACCCTGTTTCTTTTACACTACTTTTAAAATCTTGTATAATTATTATTATAATGGTTGCAAAAGAACAAAGACCAAATATAAATGAAAATGAATAATGTTGGAATAGAATGTATAAGAGCATAAATGCAATAAAAGCACTATAAAGGAATAAAGTCTGTTTATCCCATCCTATTTTTTTCAAAGTTTTTTTTCTCATTAAACCAATTGTTGTTTTTCTTCTGAGAATGCAATGCCTACTGCTTTAGATTCGCCAGACTGCATTACAACACCAATATTTGTTTGGGATCCAACGATCATGGAATCATTATGACTTACTACTACAAATTGCGATCGTTTAGACATCTCTTTTATTAACATAGATAATTTTTTAGAATTCTCTTTATCTAACGCTGCATCTATTTCATCAAAAATGTAAAAAGCCATTGCCCTTCTCATCTGTATTGCAAATATTAAAAGAAGCATTGTAAGTGATTTTTGTCCACCAGAAAATCTATCAATTAATGTTTTTTTCTTGTTTATTGTGGCATGAATATTAAGCCCGGAATTAAAAACTTCTTTTGGATTATCAATACAAAGCTCAGCACTACCTGGAAAAATATAACTATATAATTCTTTGAAATTTTTGTTTACAGCATCGAGTGTTTCATTGAATATATTTATTTTTTTCGAATCTATTTGAGTTATCATTTCAAGTATTGCATCCCTCTCATTTTGAACTGTAGATAATTTCTTTTCTGCTTCTGATACATCTCTACTTTTCTGTTCATACATTTCTGGTGCTTTTAAGTTTATACTACCCATCCCCTCAAGCTTTATCTTTGTTCTAGATGTTTCATTTTCTAGCCCATATATATCCATATTAGAAATCTCTTCTAATTTTTGATAGGAGGGCAATTCAGCTCTAATATCCCCAATTCGTACCTCAAGCTGTGCTTTATTCATCTCATTTTCCATAAGATTTCTATTTGTTCGCTCAATAGACATTGCGAGTTTGCCCTTCTCAGAGCTTATTTGTGCAATATGCTTATCGTATTCAGGC
>JAJZDT010000094.1 GCA_021851535.1 Microcaldota archaeon
AACTTCGAATACTATCTCAAATACATTTGCCCCATTATCAAATTGGGCATAATTTTTACTTAAATATGGTGCTTCGCCAGTGAAATTACCATCAATAAGATTATTTGAAGTACTTCCAAATCCTAAATATATTGTTGCATGTGTAGGTGTTCCTAAATCTGGACCTAAAAATGTGTTTGACGGTGGAGTTTTAACCCAATATACTACATTGGCTGCTAAATATAGTTGATTTGTAGGAGATTGCTGGTCTAAAACATTTCCTTCAAGCCATGAGTAAGCTATTGTACCATTAGAAAAATATGCAACGCTGTTATTTAATTGGCTATTTTCAATGGCATTATTTTGCAGTGCATTGAAATTTATCATTATTGGGGTATTTGCTGAAAAACCTTCTGATTGGTAATTTGTAAGTGCATATTTTATTGAATTTGATATAGGAACTCTTTTAACAACAAAAGTATTTGAGATAGTATTCGAAGTTATATCATTTGCATAAAATGTGCTATATCCTAAAGGCAGTGCATTGTATGGCAATGTTACTGTAGTTGTTCCTGAGACAATCACATTTCCATTAGAATTTTCTATTTCACAAGTATCACCACTTGCGCAGCTTGCAGTTATGAGCGCGTTGTCTGATGCAGAACCAACCACTACATCTATTGCATTAGGTGTAATTGCATTTGATAGTGTTATGCTTGGTATTGGGTAGATAAGAGAGGCCATTATGCCATTTGGTGGATAGGCACGTGTGCGGACCCACTGAAAATATGCAGTATCCGCACTATCATATAAGGTAATATAAGGATATGAAGAACTCTGACTTCCTATTTGTGTATAGTTCTCATAAAAATCACTAGCAGTTGAATTTGAAAATATAGAAAAAACATAAAATCTATTTAAAGAAGCTGTGCCTGTTACGATTTTGCTAGAACTATATTGAAATTCATTCCCAGCAGTATTAATTCCTACACCTGTATAACCGCTTATTGTGGAAGGACTACTTCCAGTTGATAATAATATGCCCCATGTTACCGATCCCGTTGAAATTTCTTGTGCGTCAGTTTCAATAACTATTGAATTTGTAATGGCTGTACTATATCCTAATGGCCAGTCTGAAGGAGCACTAGGTGCCTCCATTGTAATTCCATTATTTTGGGTTACTGTTGTTTGATAATTTCCCCAACCATTAGGTAGACTTGTTCCTTCAAAATTCCAATAATTTGTAAATACATTCGTACCATCATCATATTCTGCATATGTTGGAGATAACTGTGGTGCCTCACCAGTGATTTGGTTATTAAATAAATTATTTGACGTCGCAGCAAAACCAATATAAATTGTATTTGTAGTATTTGCAGCTAAGAAGGTGTTTGCTGGAATTATTCTGAGCCAGTAAATCGTGTTTGTAGATGTATATAAACTGTTAGAATTTGCTTCATTTGTTACGTTTCCTTCAAGCCAACTTGGTATTACAGTTCCATTTGAGTAGAAAAATTCTATGTTTTGAAGATTTGGTGATTCATAATTTTTATATTCTAAAGAATTTACTGATATCATTATTTGGGAGTTATAGGCAAATGCTGAACGTTGCGTGTTGTATAAATGTAATGCTCTGTAGTTAACAATATAGTTTGGCGGTGAAAATGTACCGGCACCAGCTACCGATATCATAACAGTAACTGCTATACATATTAAGTAATAGCTTTTCATAGTTAAGTGTTTAAATAGACAAATATAAACGTTTTGATTTTAAACAAATGGCCATTTAATATTAATTTTATTTTTTAAAAGATAAATACTTATGATAATTTTGAGTTAAACTCATCCCTCATTTTCATTTGTCTGCGTTTTTTATTATAATTAAGCGAGAAATTATGTGTCTCATCTCGTATTTTACGCAAAAGTAGCATCATTTTGCTATTATTGTCAAATCTTCTAGGTGTATTTTCACCAGGCAAATAAATCTCCTCTAATTTTTTTGCAAGACCTATTATCGGTATTGAAAGTCCTAATTTCTCTAAAGATCTTATTGCAAAGTCTAGCTGCTCGGCACCCCCATCAATTAATATTAAATCTGGCATTTTTGCACTCTCTTTTTGCAAACGGCTATAACGTCTATATACAACCTCTTGCATGCTTGCAAAATCATTTGCCATATGAACAGTCTTAATCTTAAATTTTCTATATCCACTTTTATCTGGTTTTGCGTTAACAAATCTGATCATTCCCGAAACTATATGTTCATCTCCTGTATTTGATATATCAAAGGATTCTATTATTAGTGGTATGGATGGAAGATTTAGTGTGTTTTGTATATCAAAAAGTGCAATATTATGTTCCATATTCGCCTCTATATTTTGCTTTGCAAGATCAACTAATTTCTTCTTTTCTCCTTTTATTGGAATATTTATACTAACAGACCCTCCTCTTAAATTAGTAAGAAACTCTTCCATCGCATGCTTTTCATCGTCATCTGTCCAAAAATTATAACTTAAAAGTATTTCGTGTGGTATGGGATTTGTTGTATAGAAGGCGCGCAGAAATTCTTCTTCAAAATTATCTTGATATTCCATCTCAAAATCTTTTTTTCCTAGCAATACTCCTTTACGTATGCTCATCTGCACTATTATGATACGTTCTTTTGAGCGCATAAATACAATAACATCTTGGTCATAGCGCTTCTCATTATCTACTATCTGCTTTTTTGATACAAGTTCTATACTTTTTATCTGGTTATATAATTCTTTGGCTCTCTCATATTGCATATTTTTTGATGCATCATCCATTTGATCTTTTAACCTTTTTGCAACATCTTCATG
>JAJZDT010000122.1 GCA_021851535.1 Microcaldota archaeon
TTTTATAACTTGCTTTTGAACTGTCTGCAACTACGGGTTCTGGCAGGCGTAGCGTCCTATAATACCCAGAGGACGAGCGCTCTTTTTTATAAAAATTTTTTCCGGATTCCTCTTTTTCATCATATCGCTCTGCCCTTATTATCACTTCATCTTCTGTTACTTTTAGTTTAATGTCTTTTTTTTCTAAACCAGGCATTTCAGCATTAACCTTAAAAGAATCCCCATTATCCTGCAAATCTATTCTTGGCACTGCAAATCCATCATTGAAGAATTTATCTATCTGACTCGCGCGGAATAAAGAAAAAGGATCCGCAAAGATGTCAGAAAATTCCTGCACAGGAACTAATCCATATTTTTTCTTTTTTTCGTCCATCATATCACTTTGTCAACTTTTTTTTGACAATTCAATATTTTATTTAATAAACAATAAATTATTTAAATGTTTTGAATCATAATATATACACGTGGATTAAAGCTGTGGTAGAAAAGATGAGAAAAATAATAATAAAAGCTATAGATAAACCCTCGATAGATAAACCAGATTATATGATAAGCTGGTTCTGCGAGGCACTGGGTCTTAGCAATACTGATGATAAAAATACTATAGAAGCCCAATTGCTAAAATCCTTTCTTATAGCAGCGCAAAAAAGCGATGGCATCTCAAGCTCTCAAATAAAATTGAAAGGGGATATTGCCCGTACTACTGTAATATACCATATGAATAGATTTATTGAGACGGGTCTTGTAGTAAAGAAAGGCCGCAAATATTACCTTAGATCAAACGCATTATCTTCTGCTATAGAAGAAATAGAATATGATATAGATAGAGAGTTACAGCGTATGCATGATATAGCTAAAATTTTTGATAGAAAATTTAATAGTTATTATAATAAAAAAGGGAAGGAAGTAAAAATTGATTAGGTGTTTTAATTGCCCGACAAAAATTCTATTAGTAATGAAAATAGTGCATCTGATAAACCTGTTAATATAAACGATACAGACCCTGCGCGCAGCAAAGAGGATGATAATATTTTGTTAAAGCAAAATAATGAGTTATCTGATAAGTTTTTGAGGTTAGCAGCAGAATTTGACAATTATAAGAAACGTTCAGCTATTGAAATGGAAAATTCAAAAGATCTGGGAAGGTTTGAAGTGATGAAATCATTATTGACAATACTGGATGAATTTGAGATAACTGTAATAGCTGCGTCCAAATCAAATGATAAAAATATGGCAAAAGGTGTGGAAATGCTATATTTAAATTTCAGGGATACGCTTAAGAAGTTAGGATTATCCGAAATAAATACTAAGGGCATATACGACCCATATATGCACGAGATTGTTATAATGCAAAAAGATGGCAGTAAAGAGGGTACAATATTAGATGTAATAAAAAAAGGATATATGTTTAATAATAAGTTGCTTCGTGTTGCATCAGTCATAGTATCATCTGGAAAAGATGATGCAAATTCGGTGCAATCCACAAACGAAGAAAAAGAAAAAAATGATGAAAATAACGCTAAAAACTAATAAGAGTGATAGATATGAAAATAATTGGAATAGATCTTGGAACATCAAATTCTGCAGCTGCAGTTCTTCAGGGAGGCAGACCTGTTATAATACCAAGTAGTGAAGGCGCTAGCCAGTATGGTAAGGCATTCCCAAGTTATGTAGCATTTACAAAAGATAACCAGAAGCTTGTTGGAGAACCTGCACGAAGGCAGGCGGTTGCAAATAGCGAGCGCACATTCTATGCGTTTAAAAGAAAGATGGGAACCGACTTTTTATATAAAGCAAACGGTAAAACCTACAAGCCGCAGGATCTCTCTGCTATGTTATTGCAGAAAATAAAGCAGGATGCTGAGGCATTTTTAGGAGAACCAGTAACAAAAGCGGTAATAACTGTACCGGCATATTTTGATGATAACCAAAGGCAAGCTACAAAAGATGCAGGAGAGATTGCGGGGCTTGAAGTTGTAAGATTAGTAAATGAACCTACTGCTGCATCGCTTGCTTATGGTGTAGATAAAGTAGGAAAGGATATGAAAATATTAGTATATGATTTAGGCGGGGGTACGCTTGATGTAACAATAATGGAATTTGGTAATGGCGTTTTTGAGGTTAAATCAACAAACGGAGATACACATCTTGGAGGAACTGATATGGATAATACTATAGTAGAATTTTTATTAAAAGAAGTAAAATCACAGCATAATATAGATATCTCAAAGGATCTTCAGGCTATGCAGCGTTTACGTGAGGCTGGGGAGAAGGCAAAAATAGAATTATCCACTGTATTAACTAGCGATATAAGCCTGCCATTTTTAGGTAAGGATGCAAATAATAATCCAATAAACTTTACATATTCGTTTACAAGGGCAAAGTTAGAGAGCCTTGTAGTGCCTATAATAGAACGTTCTACAAAAGCAGTAATGAATGCATTAAAGGATGCAAAGCTCGAACCAACAAATATAGACAAGATAATATTAGTAGGAGGTCCAACGCGTATGCCGATAGTTCAAAGATATGTAGAGCAATTACTCGGTAAAAAAATAGAACGTGGCGTAGATCCTATGGAGGCTGTCGCATTAGGTGCTGCAGTGCAAGCAGGTGTATTGACAGGTGAGGTAAAGGATGTAGTTTTACTTGATGTGACTCCATTAACATTAAGCATAGAAACGCTAGGTGGCGTGGCAACACCATTGATAGAGCGCAATACTACAATACCTATAAAGAAATCAAATATATTCTCAACCGCAGAAAATAATCAAACAAAGGTTGACATACATGTTGTCCAGGGTGAGAGGACATTAG
>JAJZDT010000065.1 GCA_021851535.1 Microcaldota archaeon
TTATTTGCAATAATTATTATTTGCAATATTTATCGCACTGCTTCCACTATTTATCATTGCATCTGGCGAGCTGAAATTTTCACTTATATTGTTTTGCATTCCGCTCAGTGTTGCAAATTCGGATTTAATTGAACTATTTATCTGCTGCCCAGCTATTGTTAAATTACTCTGACTTGTGTGCAGTAAATTAACTAATGTATTATTGGATGGTTGGTTTTGAAGTAAGGACTCTGCTTCTGATATACCTAATTGAGCCTGGCTGTAGTTGCTATAGGCGTTGTATGCATTCAGCAGATAATTATTCGCATTCGATATGCTTGAATTATCCGCAATTGTTATTGCAATGCCTCCAGGTGCGCTTTCAATAGATGTTTGTGCCCCAGGGAGCTTGGCATTTATTTGTGATGTAATTGATTGTACATTAACCGTAGAATTTGCCTGCACCGTAACGGTGATGCCTCCTCTAAGCGACGAGTCTAACTGTATTTTTGGTATAAAATATATGCTAATGAGCATTAACGCTATGGGTATAAGTACAAATAACTTGTAATTTTTGTTTTCGTATATGTTTATCATTAAGATCAATTTGCCAAATCCTCACTGCCTCTAAATAGAAAAGAGTAGGTACAGGATAGAATGTATATAGTTATAATGTTTAGTAAAGAAAACTTTATAAACGCATGGCGCATAACGCCATATTCCAAATTTTATTCATGTTTATGGTTATGGGGCACTAAAAAGGTGAGCTGGAATCGCAGATATACCAACAAACGCTGCGAGGCAGCTTCCTATAAACAGAAAGAGTATGAAAAGACCTAACAGTATACTCCATCCCTTCCATACCTCTTTTTTTATTCCGGGTTTTGTTTCAAGTATGAACGATACGGGGTAACCTAATATTGCAGCAATTCCATACATAAAGTACATTCCTAACAGTGCCAAAGGTGCACTTGTAAGCCCTACGTTATATCCAACAATTCCATATATGATAACCATAACGCCTATCATTAAGGATAAGAAGCCAACAAAGCTTATTTTTGTGTTATATCTAATTGACATTACGAAGGCAAATATAATTAATCCGAACGATATAAATGGGTCGTAAAAGAGTATATTATAGCTACCTGGCAGTGGCCACGTAAATTGCCCCCAAAAACCACTTATAATCATATATAATGCAAGAACACTAAGAGGTATTGTTGCCGCTTTTACATATTCTGTGAAATCTTTTCCTTTACGCAAATAATTTAGATATATAGAAATAATTGTATATAAAAGCATAAATCCAGCAAAACTTATTACAAAAAGGGCGTAAGCCAAATTATCTATAAAAATTGCCATATCTACCACGATACTATAACTTAATTTCTCTTTTTATACCTTTTTATAATATCAAAACGAATACTATTTCATATACTAATTACTATCTTAAACAAATAACCAATTAACATATCCGTATATTAGATTATTTGCGCTGCTTTATAGTTATATTTAAACAATAGAGAAGAAGCATTAAAGGTCATAAAATGTCAAGAAAGGTTAGTAAGAGAAAGCGCCCTAGTAGGGATGAACATATGATGCGTGAAATGCGCATCGATGAAGCAGCATTAGACATCGATACAATGCGCAGGCTAAGCAAGTTCTATAATAAGCAGATAATCACGCATTTAAAGCGTATGCTTGCTACAGGTAAAGAGGCAGATATATACGTAGCAGATGCAGGGATATCTCCTATTGTGGAGGGTAAAAGCGAGGTTATATTAAAATTTTTTAGAATCGGAAGCTCCTCGTTTACTAATATGCAAGATTATATAAAAGGGGACCCCCGATTTAAACATGTGGAGAGTGGTAAATTTGCTATTGTTCGCATATGGTGCAGAAAAGAGTTTGGAAATTTAAAGATGGCAAAAGAGGGTGGTGTGAGTGTACCAACACCATACCTTGCCAATTATAATATACTCGCAATGGAGTTCATAGGGGAAGACACTAATGCAGCTAAAAAACTAAAAGATGTTCAATTAGATATTAATCATGCGCGGCACATACTTAATTTAATTATACAAAATATTAAATTGTTATATCAGGCAAGATTAGTACATGGAGATTTAAGTGAATATAACGTGTTATTAAAAGAGGAAATCCCTTATATTATCGATCTTGGTCAAGCAGTGGTGACAAAGCATCCAAATGCAAGAGCATTTCTGAAAAGAGATGTATATAACATAGCAAACTATTTTTATAAAACATACAAAATCGAATCAGATGTAGAAGAAATATATCTAAATATAACTGGTAAAGCAGCATTGCAATAAAAAAAGCAGAGATATTATTCATTATATGTCTGATTTATGTAACGATGAAAATTTAATATTATAAAATTTTAAAACATAAGTTATATATATTAGTTTAATCCCAATATTACATTCGCAAAAAGGTACTTTAATGTTCAATAAGAACTATGCACAAGAATTTACTAATGATTCTAGTATGGGTGGGCTTGCTGCAAAAGGAAATTACCTTGCAGTTCATGCTGAAGCACATCTCACAAAATCTGTATCTGAAATAGCTGGAATTATTCGGAATAAACCTACTAGTATAGTAGTATTTAGGAATGACGGTGTGGATGCTATTCCAGTTGAAATATTCAGCAGTGAGGATTTCTTAAAAATAAAGGAGATTGTAACATATCATTTGAATTCATTTTCGAGAAAGCTAAGCGAGTATGCATCATATGGTATAGGCGATTACACTGGAGAAATGATATCAAGTATTAATGCAGTAAAAATTTTCATGAAAAAAACAAGTACTG
>JAJZDT010000061.1 GCA_021851535.1 Microcaldota archaeon
TATAAAAGTCGCTTTATATAAATTATTTCATATATCATAAAACTTAGACTTTTTTATACTAAATTACTGATACATTATATATTTATACCTTACTGTTATTTATAACAAGTAGTATACATCAAATTATACAAGATTAACATGTATTAATATAACCAAAATAGGTGGCAAATGCCACCACCAAATAGATTCACGCATTATTTAAAGTATGCTACAACTCTTGGTCTTGTGAAATATACAAGTAGTATTATACCAAATATTGTACCTATTGGAAAACCTATCAGATCTATTACGGCACCTATTAGTACAAGTATTCTGGCCCAACTCTTTCCGGTAAATAACGCCAAACCTATTATTATTTCTATTATACCAATTATAACAAATACGCCACCTAGAAGACTTGACAGACCCGTTCCAAAAATAGCTAGGGCTGCAGATAATACTCCGCCGCCAACAAGATACACTATACCTGCAAGTATCTGCAAAATTGCCAAAATTGCGACCCCTAAAGGTCTCTGTCCATTCCCTGCCATATTATCATCAAAACTAAATCGTTAGATATGTTTAAGAATATTGCGTATTCCAACGATTATAAACGTAGTGAAATAGTAACGTATATTGCAATTTATCCACTACCAGTATGCTATGCATTGCTTACTTGTACATGTGTTATATCCTTTTGGCTCTTGCTCTCCTTTCTATATATAAAGAATATGCCGATAGATTCTATTAAATTACTGAAGAATATTATAAGAAACATCATATTGACAAAATTTGGTATGTTAAGTCCGTAGGTCACAGTAAGCGTTGCTATGACTGCAACAGTAAGCCCGCGTGCAACGCTAAATGATATGACATTCTTTTCAGTTTTATGTTTACCTTTTTCTTTAGACATTAGTCTATTTGTTATTGGAGCTACAACATATCTTAATGGAACCATTATTATACAAAAGATCGCAGCAGTTAATATTAATAATAAATTACTGTAGTTTAGTGCAGTTATGTTAAATAGAGTGCCTAGATATACAAAGAAGAAGGTACTTGCGAAAAATACTATCTCCTTTTGATAGCCTCGTATATGATCTATAGTATCCGGTATCCCAAATTTTTTTGAGAAAAAGCTTTCATTGACTTCGGATTTTACACCGCCTAAATTCGCAACTAACAGACCAAATATAAATATAGTTATTGTACCGCTAACACCTATCTGCTGTGAAATTCCATAAGTTGCAACAACCATAGCTATTGTCAGCATCCATCCATAATCTAATCTTGCCGATTTAAACTTCTTTAGTATATATAACCAAAATAGCGCTGATACTGCAGCGATATCTATTGATCCTACAAGTATGTAAACGACATTGCTCACTATTGTCGAAGATGTCAATGAACCAGTAAATAATATACCAAATAAAAGCAGTGGGAAGATTAATGTAACCGAATCTGATGCGATAGATTCGTATATTAGGAGCGTCTTTATGTTATCAGATAAATTCAGCATATTCACTATTGTTGGTATAACAATAGCACTTGGACCTGCTATAGCAAAACCGAATATAAGAGATATTATTAAACTCCAACCGAATATGAAATATGCAAGTATTGCAAATATTATGCCCATTATCAGCGTTATAATCAATGTGAATGTAGTACTTATCAAAAACAATTTTTTCAGCTTATTGAAATCTATTCTAAGACCAACGTCAAATAATATGAAGGATATGGCCAATGCCGTAAAATATGGTGTAACTGCAGCCACAATGCTCCCAGATCCTATATTTATTATTCCAAATATTGGACCTATTAGGTAACCTATTATCATTAATGGTATTATATTAGTTATTTTTGTTTTTGAAAATAAACCATTAAGTATAAATCCAAGAAATACTATTGCAGAAAAAAATATGAATGACGCATTTACACTTATCATTATTACCAACAAATTATCATAATAATATTATATATCCTTTGCGCTACTTATGCTAATTTCAATTGACCCGTACTTCTTTCTTTTGAATTAAAATCTCTACTCTTTAATGTAGATCTTATTTTCATCACTATATCACGCATTCTCTTCTCTCGCATATTTGATATCATTAAGTATGCTTCATCTTTTGTTCCTCGCGCAACAAGTATTATAACATATCCAATTTTCAAACGACCAGCCCTGCCCTTTCTTTGTATGGAACGTATCTCGCTTGCAATAGGTTCATAAAATACAACAGCATCAACGCTTGGTATATCAAGCCCTTCCTCACCAATAGATGTCGCAACAAGAACGTTAAATGATCCATTTCTAAAATCTTCAAGTATCTTATGCTGAGATGCCTGATTCACTCCAAATTTTTTCCCCATAAAGGCTCTTGATGATACACCATTTTTATTTAAGAGTTCTGCAAGCGTCGTAACAGTCGATCTATATTGCGCAAATATTATTGCGTTCTTACCTTTAAGTGCACCGTTTAATAGATTAACACATCTAAGCATCTTTGTATGTTCTATACCATTACCTAATGCCTCTTCTGCTATTTTTATTGAATCATTTAACGATTTATTTTCCAGAACGCGCTCTAGCGCTCTGCTCTTTTTTTCCCTTTCCTTTAATGTTTTTATATAATCTAAAAATGGCGTTATGCCCTCCGTAGTAAGTAGATCATATGCATGTGTTAAGTTTATTAAATATACATAATGATTTATTGCGTTGAATTTATAGCTCTCCGATTGTATTTTACCTATTTTATCCCCTATTTCAAGCAGCATTCGTTTTGGCATGTTTTCGTATTTTCT
>JAJZDT010000036.1 GCA_021851535.1 Microcaldota archaeon
GTTTTTTAACCATAAAATCACAAATTATAATAGAGTAGGTATTTCAGTATAACTTTTTATATTCTTTTTAAAAATACGTTTTTTACACGATACCTTTTTTGTAGTTGAAATAACATTAAAAAACAGAAGCTTTTTAAATAAGAAATATAGATTATAACTCAGTTATAATTATTGGTGATATAGTGTCTAATATGCAAGAGCAGTTTGTAGGGTCATCAGAACAGGAATATTTAGAAAAATATGGTTTTAATGATAAATTGGATTATAAATTTAAGAGTAAAAAAGGGCTATCTGAAGATATCGTACGTGAGATATCTACGATGAAGAATGAGCCACAATGGATGTTAGAAAAACGCCTTGCTGCATATAAAATATTTTTAGAGCGCAAGATGCCAAAATGGGGCGCAGATTTAGACCAGATCGATTTTGATGATATTTATTATTATATAAAACCAACAGATACCAAGACAGATAATTGGGCATCTGTGCCTGAGGAGATTAAACGTACATTCGATAAATTAGGAATACCTGAGGCGGAACGTAAGTTCTTTGCAGGCGCAGAGGCGCAGTATGATTCAGAAGTCGTATATCATAATATACGAGACGATCTAAAGAAACAGGGCGTTGTGTTCACAGATACTGATACTGCAGTAAAAGAATACCCTGAATTGCTGAAAAAATATTTTGGTACTGTTATTCCATCAAATGATAACAAATTTGCAGCGCTAAATACTGCTGTATGGAGTGGCGGAAGTTTCATTTACATTCCAAAAGACGTTAAACTTACAATGCCATTGCAAGCATATTTCAGGATTAATGCAGAAAAGGCTGGTCAATTTGAGCGCACCCTTATTATAGCAGATGAGGGCGCAGATGTCACATATATCGAAGGATGTACTGCTCCTATTTACATGAGTGCTTCTCTTCATTCTGCGGTTGTAGAACTCGTTGCGATGAAGAACGCTCATATACGTTATGTAACAATACAAAATTGGTCTAAGAATGTATATAACTTAGTAACTCAGAGGGCACACGCATATGAAAATGCGTATGTGGAATGGATTGATGGTAATATAGGCAGTAAAGTTAATATGAAATATCCAAGTGTATATCTTAAAGAGCGTGGGGCTAAAGGTGAGATTTTATCTATTGCAGTTGCGGGCGAATCACAGATACAAGATTCTGGAGGCAAAATATTACATTTAGCTCCAGATACTACCTCTAAAATTATATCAAAAAGTGTATCAAAAGGAAGCGGCGTTACTACTTATAGGGGTTTAATATATGTCGGCAAAGAGGCAGGAAATGTGAAATCTGCGGTTAGATGCGATGCATTATTGCTTAATGAAAATTCAAAGACTAATACCTATCCATATATGGAAATGCATAGAGAGGATGCAAGTATAACTCATGAGGCAACAGTAGGCAAAGTAGGAGAGGAGGAACTATTTTATCTCATGTGCAGGGGTCTTTCAGAGGAAGATGCACTTACAACGATTGTATTGGGTTTTATAGAACCGCTCGCAAAGGCGCTTCCAATGGAATACTCATTAGAGCTTAAACGTCTTATAAAAATAGATATGACTGATTCTGTAGGTTAATTAAATAGGTTTTAACATGACAATATCACAAACATTTCAAAACGAAGCTATGGAATTATATCGCGCCATACCAGAAGAAACAAACGATCTTTATAAAAGAAGACATATTACTATTGATATAGAAGCCCTGCTAAAACAAAAAAGTATTATGGATAATCAAGATACAATATCAAATTTTGCTCAAGAAATAGAACAGTTAACAGGCATAAAATTTGACCTTATTATATCAAATAATATTGTTCTATTAAAGCAGAGCAAGTATATTAGTGTAGTGGCAAAAGATGATATATCTTTTAGTACTTTTTTACAAATGGCAGATGGCAGTGTGGATGATAAGTACTTAGCATTAACGTTATCTCAATTAGATCATATTTTGGATATACATATACCATCAAATCAGAGTGCGGATATTAAAATATTGCTTATAAGCATATCAACCTCACTTCCTATAAAAATTATAACAACCATAGCACAAAATTCAAGACTTAATATGCTTGAACTATGTGCTTCAAAAACATCACATCCAACTTATATGTCATTAATAAATCAGATTAATGCTGCTGCTAATTCTAATGTTGAAATTAATATCATACACCCACAAGAGGAGCGCGTTACTGTTATTAACAATACTTATGCATCTGCGGAAGCTAATGCATCGCTTAAAATTAATTATTCCTATATCGGTGCAGGTTCTATTAGATCTAGAAATACAATTAATGCAAAAGGCGCAGCAAGTAATATACATGTAAACGAGCTTGTTTTTGGTTCAAAAGAGCAGAAACTTGATATTAATACAAACATTATAAACAGCGGAAGGGATAGCATATCAAAATTAAATTCAAAAGTGGCACTTATGCAGAATTCATTATGCTTTATAAAAGGGTTTGCAAAAATTATTAATGGTGCAAAGGAATCAAAATCGTTTGTGGAAGAGACAGGTATGATTATTGATCGCAGCGCAAGAATCGATTCTATCCCCTCAGTTTCTATCGATGAGAATGCTGTAAAAGCAACCCATTCTTCATCAACAGGTCCGATAGATCAGGAATCTATGTTTTATATGACCTCAAAAGGAATCGATGCAAAACGTGCCCAAAAGCTTATTGTATCTGGATTTTTTTCTCCTATTATAAGTGACATGAACGATATTACTGTAAAATCTATGATCTCGT
>JAJZDT010000142.1 GCA_021851535.1 Microcaldota archaeon
ATAAGTGGTGAATAAAATGGGACTTTTTGATAAACTAGGAAAAGCATTGGGAACAGCAGGAGAGTTGAACATAGAAGACTATATGAACTCTGAAGAGATGGAGAACGTTGATGTGATGAATGAGCCGGCGGACTTTTACATAAAGCCATTAGCCTTGCAGCAGGAATCGGATCTCCATATAATAGAGGAGGAGTTGCAGAAGAAAAACATAATACTTCTCAATATCTCTGAGATGGATAAAAGACCAAATACGCAGAAGACTATTGTCGAATCCATAAAGGAGTACATAACAAAAATAAATGGGGACATAGCAAGAATAGATCAGGATAAAATCCTATTGACTCCTGCAAAGGTTAAAATAATTAAGAAGAAGAGAGCTGCAGGAAAGAAGCAGTGATCTTATTTTATGGCAGGCAATCTGCCATGCTTTTTATTATATGACAACTAGATAATTGCGTTAATTTTTTATAATTATAACAGATTATTTTTTCTCTTTTTTAGGCTTATAAAAGCTTATCGAGAGCGCATTTAGCTCTTTTTTTGTTGGATTTGCTCGTTTTAATATATGTTCAAATGTATTTATCACTGTTTGTTTGCTACGTATATCATTTCTATTTGATATACTCCTTTTGAAGAGTTTTAATATGCCCTCTAACTGCTCTACTGTGGCATATGTTTTAGAAGATACGCGCATATCCCTTCTATGTAATACATAGAGCATGATGCCTAATGCATGTGATATATTTAGCACTTTATAATCGCTATTTATCGGTATTGTTATAGTTGCATCACATGCCATTAATTCCTCCCGTGTAAGTCCTGTGGACTCTCTACCTAAAATAAGCGCTATTTTCTTCACATTATTTTTATTTAATATATCATTTAAATTATCAAGGCTATAAACATTATAGAGCGCAGCATTAGTCTTATGTGGTATAGCTGTGCTGCCAATGGTAAAACTACCATCTGCCGCAGCATTTATGCTTTTATATGTCTTAATGTCTTTAAGGAGATCAACACCATGTTTTGAATACATTATCGCTTTTTTTCCACGTATATCGCATTTGGGATTTACAACACGTATCGAATTGACATTAAAATTTTTAGATACCCTTGCAATATAACCCAAATTAAGCTGGTATGTTGGTTCTACTACTATAACATCAATAATAAATTGCATAAAATCTATACCATTAATAATAACAATACATTAACAAAATCAAATAGCATGTGTCCAAATATTGATGGGTATAACGATTTGGTTCTTTTGAATATATACCCTGCAGCAAGACCGAATGCTAAGGCCGCGACAAACTCCGCAATTGAAAAATAGCTAAGATAATGCATAGCGCCAAATATTATTGCACTTATGATTATACCAAAACGTGGTACCATAAATCCTCTAAATAATATCTCTTCATTAATTGGGGCTATAAGGAATGCAAATATGTAAAAGTATATCGGAAAGTTAGAGAGCGTGGAGCTAACATTTGTATTTATCATGTAGCCTGTAATATACTCTACAATACCCGCAATTAATTGTAGGCTAAAGAATAATATAAATAATAATATACCAAGACCAACATATCTAAGAGCCAATCTTCTCTTTGATATACCAAGTTCATCCACTATAGTCTTTATGCGTTTTCCTTTATACAACATGTATGAAAAGGCAATGAGCGGAAACATGAACGAGAAGCTTATGCTTGAGAGTGCAACACTATTGCCATAGTCTAAAACATTTATTGCATATAAATAAGGAATAAAAAACGTTAATACTATGGAAAGCCACAGCAATATATAAACGGTATATTTTATCGATATATTTTCAGGGCTATTCTTTTTTAGTCTCTTTTTTTTGGCTTTTGAATTCTGTATAACCACACTTACCACATGCAAATCTGTTAGAATGCTCTCCCATACCAGCACCGCACTTTACGCATGCCTTTACAGGTTTATATTTTTCAAAAGTCTTCTTTGGTTTCTCCTTTTTAACTGCATCTGCCATATAAACACCTACTCTTTCTTCTCCTCTTTTGGTTTTTCAGCTGTATCTTTTTTAGCAGCCTTTTCTGAACTCTTCTTTAATCTTGCAAGTATATGCTTTTTTTCGAATTTCTCTATGTCTGAGCTTTTTGCATATGCGTGTGCATATACTGTGCAATGTTTTATGCCAAAGCTCTGTTCAATTCCTGTAATTATAGTAGCATCAGGCTTTAAGTTCATCTTCTTACAGATCTCTCTTTTTGCTTCCTCATTTGATAAGGTCCTATCATCAAGTGTGACAGAGCACACAATCTCCTTTCTGTCAAATAATTTATTTTCTGTCTCGGATATAACATGTATATTCATAATATCACATTAAAATATAATTCAATTGATTTTGGCAAATGCTCTCCTTCCCATGGCCTCAAGTATCTCAACCTCGCCTCCTGCAGCAAGCTTTCCCCTAAATTCATCAGGTATAGCTAATGAGTACACCTCATATGTCTCAAGGTCCATTAATTGTGCGCTATCCCCTTCTATAGATACAACCTGCGCCTTCTTCTTTGCTATTACTGGAGCCTCTACATCCCCATCTCCTGGTTTTAATAATGTCTTTTTCTGCCCATCAAATATACCTATTGCGGTTATTCTCATCTTTGCAGCTCCATGTTTTCCTGGCGCACTAGTCTCTATATCTACGACTCTGCATGGTATATTATCTATTAACAGATACTTTCCAACTTTGAGTTCTTTCAATGAG
>JAJZDT010000101.1 GCA_021851535.1 Microcaldota archaeon
TTTTTTTGTTTATGATAAGCTAATTTTTGAATATCAGGAAAAAAATAAACTAAAACGGCTAAAACCGAACCTAGTTGAATAACTGCACTATAAGCAGCACCAGGATCCGCCATATTAAACAGCAAAGGGATAATTTTTAAATGAGCAGTACTGCTAATAGGTAAAAATTCAGTAAGACCTTGAATAATACCAAGCATTATTGCTTCAAAATTAGAAATTGCTGGCATATTTTCCTTATAATAACTAAAGGTACTTTTAATTTACATAAAGACTTTAATACTATAATTCTTTTTATATAAAAATTAAAGTGAGCTTAAAGCATATCAATTCAATATATTTAAGCCTGCGCCAGATAATTGGTGTTACAAGCTTAAGTATCAATTTCTAAAATTTGTTGATAGATTTTATTTTTAGATTTAGAGTCAATTATCGTACTTAATAAATTAAGTATCGTTGTGTTACTTAAACCATTTTGGCGAGCTAAATTAATAAATTCATTGATTGGTTGATTAAGATTAGGTTGATTTGACGAATTTAATTTTATAATTAAAACAAATTCGCCTTTAAGATTGCTTTCATTTAGTTGAGCTTTTATTTCATTTAAATCACCATAAAAGTATGTTTCATGAATTTTCGTCATTTCTTTAGCTAGACAGGCTGTACAATTTCCTAGCACGGATTGAATTAAATCAATAATTTCCATTACTTTGTGGGGTGGTAGGTAAAATATAATTGGACATTCCACTGATTTTAATTTTGCTAACTTGGTTTTAATTTCATTATGCTTACTAGGCAAAAATCCTTGAAAAAAAAATTCTTCGCCACTAAACCCACTAGCTGTTAAAGCAGTAATTAAAGCTGATGGGCCTGGAATTATCATAATTTTAAGGTTATGACTAATAGCAAAATCAATAATTTGTGCTCCTGGATCACTAATTACTGGCGATCCGGCATCACTAATCAAGGCAACATTTTCGTTATTATTGAGGGCTTTAAGTAAAATCTCTTTACGATTATATTCGTTAAACTTATGACAACTAATCAGCGGTTTATTAATTTGGTAATGATTTAAAAGTTTTAGGGAAACTCTAGTGTCTTCAGCAAAAATCAAATTACATTCATTTAAAGATTTAATTGCCCGAAAACTTATATCTTCCAAGTTGCCAATAGGAGTACTGATAATATATAAAATTCCGGGCATGAGTTTTTTTAATTTTTAAAAAGTTTTCTACAGGTTATTAACAGGTGTAGATAATTTAATATTTAAAGTTAAAAATATCAACTTGTATTTTTCTTAAAATTATAAACCTTGATTTTGTAAGACCTTTTAAGCTTAGGTAAAAGCGCTTGTAAAGTATTTGATAGATATGTTATTAACTATCAAAATGATTCTATAATAAATATCCGATTTTGCCTAATAATATGCATTATATAAATAAAAGTAGTTATTTGTTAATCTAAAGTAAGTAAAATAGATCTTTTAGGATATTTTCATTATTATTATTATATACAAGAGCTAAGCTTAAGGATATTTCATGATAAAAAAATCATTTTTATATTTGTATATATTAATAACCAGTTGTTGTATATGCTTTACCTCGACAATATATGCAAAATCAATAATGGGATATGTTTCGCCAAGTAAGGATAATTTAAAACCAGTTAAAAATAAAGTTAAAATTCCTGATATTCGTGAAAAATTTGCCATCTTGATTAGTTGTGACGAATTTCAAGCTGAACAATTGCCAGCTAATCCACAAATTCTTAATTATGTAAAAGATTTAGCCCATAAATTAAAAACCTTAAATAAAAACAGTTTTAATCAGCAAACGCTAAAACTAATTTCTGGTAATAATGCTACCGCCAAGTTAATTAATCAGGAATTTACCATGGGAATGCTTGGCAGCAAAGCTTTACCTGATGATTTTGTCTTTATTTATATTGCCGGACTAGCTAATTTAACCAATAATGATCTTTACCTTTATACTTTTGACTCTTTATATAATCATTATGACCGTGAAGATAATAAATCCTTATTATCATTAAAGGAATTACTCTTAAAATTCAAAACTAAATCATCATCCAAGTATATAGTTTTAGCACTAGATGTATATAACCATAATGCTCAAGAATTAAAACCTATTATGGAAAGTTTAGTCAATGAGTTAAAAATTACTGGAATAATTTATCGACCTAAAGTTTTAAATAATCAAAATCCCAATCAGGCTGATAATAAAATAGCTAAAGTTAGTGAAACGGCAAAATTGTCACCTACTGTTAAAGTTAATGATAAACAAATAAATGAAGTAGCGGTTACCGAACCAGCCAGCAAAAGTTTGACAACTACGATTTCACTTGATAATTCTGATAATTCCAACCAAAATTTTGATTGTCTAGCTAATTATTTAAATCATTTGTTTTCAATAAATAGTGAAAACTTAACCTTAAATGATTTAAGTCAAGATGAAAATATTTTATTTTTAACCTCTTCCCCGGAAATAAATAAAATTAGCTTTAATTGTCCAACTTCTTATAAAGCCAAAAATAATGCCATTAATTATGGCTTTCCCTTAACTGACTTATACATTAGACGTCCAGATATTGCACTTATTAGTCATACCAATAACCAAGAAGATAGTAGCAACAATTCTGAAGTAACTGATGATCTAAAAAATAATAATTTTGATATTTATATGACCAATATGAAAAAGAAAATAG
>JAJZDT010000041.1 GCA_021851535.1 Microcaldota archaeon
AGTAGCATTTTTTCTAGCAGGTTATAATCCGAGTCGTAAGCTATTATACTCAAATATGCAATAGAATCTTTTCTTGTATTAATATTTCTAACAAGTTCTATAAATTTCTCTGCATGTTGAATTGCTCGAACTTTTGCTTCATCATTATAATATTGGCTTTGATCAACTAATACAAGTGTTTGATGTTCTAGAATCGCAAGCCATTTATATTCATCTATGAATTCTCTATTTAATCTCTCATTTAAGCTGCTAGAACCCATACCATTTTCGTTAAGGTATGCAGCAATGGATTCTGGAATTGCAGAGTATCGAATTGATCGTAATGATTGTGCAAGTTGTATAAGTGAAGCATCTGTGATGTTTGTGTTATAATCAGCTAAGGTTAGCTGCATTTTCAAAAAACGCGCAAGTTTTGCGGCATTGGGAGTATCATTACACAGCTGCATTGATCGTTTGATCATATCAATTGTTTTTTGGTCAAGTGGATTTGTGTGCGCAAAAATACAAGCAAACACTAAAAGTAATTTTTTATGTTTCATATGCACGATTATATTAGTCATATGGTTAATATAGTGTTCGTAAAATGTTATTATTTGCTTACTATTTATGATTGCTCATTTGTGTCTACAAAAAATAGATTGTATAAATATGTCATGATCAAAGAGATTGCTAAACCTATGCTTGCTGTGATTATAATTTTACCACAATAAGATAATTGCAGATTTTGATTGCTATTGGATTTTATAATAGAATTTAATTTATCTTTTATAATATCTTTTTGTAGTTGATAGGCAAAATATCTAGTTGTTAGCTCTGAGCATATTATTGTATTTAATTGATTTTGCTCTTCGTCTGGGTTTAATTGTTGTAATGTCCTTGTTATCATTTCATCTGTTGCATTTGCATTAATTTGCTCTAATAATTTATCGAATACTTGTTCTTGATTTTCTCTATATAAATTTTTTAATTGATAATAGTATATCATCACCCATTTTTTATCTTTTGGTGTTTTTGTAAGTTCTGAGTGAACTTCTGATTTTATTTGTTCTACATCTAGCATATACGCTATGCATACATTGTCTGTGTTTATTGTGTAGGCTCTTTTAAGCGTTTTACATAATTGAACTAGTTGCACGTTAAAATCTTTATCAACAGGCTCTGCTATTGCTTCTTGTATTTCTAAAAAACGTTTGATATATGAGTGCTTTTTTGTATAACATTCTTTTGTTAGGTTAATAGCATTGCGCGTTTCCTCAGTTAATGTGCCTTGAGATTGTAAGCATATAAAGCAGTATAACATAATTGGATATGACGATTTTTTGTTGTATATTTTTTTATTCATGGCAGTAATTGTATAACTGTTGATTTGTTTTGTAAATTGCTTTTTTTATTTTTATGTGCTTAATATGTGATGGTCTTTTTTCCAAGATAATGTGAATCCTAAGATTGTTAGTATGTTTGAAAATAAAGAAAATGAAAATAGGAAGTTTGTGATATTTTGCATCTTTTCAAGAAATGGTATTCTCGTTGATTCTCCATATTGTACATAGAAGTATATGCAATATGTTAGCATATAAAGTGTTGTCATTATGATTGTAAGAATGCTTATGGCTTTTTCTTTCTGACTTAGATGTGAAATATATTTTTCTTTGTCATTTAATAGTTGTTGTTGTTCTGCAATGAAAAGACTAAGAGCTAATGGGTGTGATTCATCAAACTCATCTAAATACGCTAAATATGTCTGCAAAACCCGACTGGATCTTTTGACGTAATAATTAAAGTGATCTGTTTTATAGCTTATGTTTCTTGTAGTGAATCCAGTTTCTGATAATACGTTGCATTCTTGCATACAAGCTAGTTTTAATACTCCTAAGCTATTGAATGCTTCTTGAAAAGCAATTTTTAGCTGAGGTGTTTTTATTTTTTTTCTTATTATATATGATAATTCAGTAAATGCATTATATACTTTTCTCTCTCTTTCTTTGTCTCTCCACGTAAAAAAGCCTGTTTTATTATTGTGCTTGCATAGATCTAAAAGAATTTTCATGTTTTTTTCTATTATGTGCTTAGGTTCTGTGATTTTGTCTATACATGTTAGAACATGTAGAATGCTTAGAATTAGAATTTTCTGATTAGATTCTGTTATGCTTTCATATACATTCATGATTTCATGCAGTTTTTCATGGTTAAATTCATATTGTGGTTTTATGTGTTTTATTCTTTCTAGAATTACAAGTCTTGCAGCTCTCAAAGGGAATCCTTGGGTATGCATTGCAAGCATTTTAATTTGATTGGCTAATATTATTTTATGGTGACGTAAATTTGCCTCTTCCAATTTAGTGTTTTGATATTCAATTAATAATGAGCTCATTATGGATGTAAGTAAGTTACTAGCATCGTCATTAAACATTCCAATTTGTGCAAGGAAATTTTTGGCAGTATTAATGGTTGGGTCACCAGATTGAGTTGTGGCATGCGTTAACAACGTTCCAAGTAACATGATTTTTACTATGATTTTTAATGGCAAAAAATTCATTATATTCTAGAATATATTTTGATTGCTTTAAATTTGATTAAACAAATCAACTTTTTTGATATATTTTCCAAATCGATGCTGCTTTTTGCAAAATTACATTTTGAAAGTGAACTATATATATGCTGTTGTTTTGAGTTTGTTTTTCCAAATTTTTG
>JAJZDT010000135.1 GCA_021851535.1 Microcaldota archaeon
TGCCTATGATTTGCTTACTACTGAAGGAATAACACCATTTTTAGATTATATAAAAACATTAAAGGAACGAGAAAAAAAGAGCAGGGCACTAGAGCGCGTTTTAGAAAATAAATCTTTAAATGATTCGGTAAAAATAGCAGAAGAGGCATTAAGTAAGGGCATAGAGCATACAAAGATGTTGCGTTGCGTTAATCTATTAAACAGTACGCTCAAAGGTAAAAACGCCATAATATTTGCGCAATATAGGTCTACTGTTACAACGCTTGCAGAACTGTTAAATAAAAATGGTGTGTCGTCACGGGCTTTTATGGGGAAAAAATTTGGTGTGAATCAGGCATCCCAACATAAAATACTTGAAGATTTTAGAAGCGGCTTATTTAATGTTTTAGTTGCGACATCTATCGGAGAGGAAGGACTTGATATCCCAAGCGTCGACGCTGTTGTATTTTATGAACCTATTGCAAGTGAGATACGCTCTATACAAAGGAAGGGCAGGGCAGGTAGGCTAAAAATTGGATATGTTATAATACTTGTCGCGCGTGGGACAAAAGATGAAGCATATCTAATGATATCAAATACGCGCGAGAAGAGGATGCGCGATATAGTAATGAAAATAAAATCCACACTAAATAACAGAACTTCTAATTTAAAAGAAAGCAGTAAGGGCCAGTTAAAATTGGCATAATCAGCGCAAAGGATATATAATATTATTATGATAATTTGTTGGTATTAATGATAAGTGTAAATGCATCTTTCATATTCTTTTCAGCAATAGTGTTTCTTGGATTTATACTTAATGGCTTATTCTCTAAAACAAAAATAACCAATATAATACCTCTAATGATTATAGGTTATTTAATAGGACCTATATTCGGAATAATAAATACGGGATCTGGGAGTATTGTGGCTGCAGTAACACCATATTTTACTGCATTAGCAATATCGTTCATATTATTTGATGTCGGTCTTAGGATTGACTTCAATAAATTAAAAAAATTGCTCTTAATAAGCACCATATTTACATTGGTTATAACGCTGATAATGGGTGTAATATTTGCAATACTTGCATACTTCATATTTGGATGGAGTATAATAATATCGCTCATATTCGGGTTTGCAATAGCTGGCCCAAGTGCTATTGTCATACCAACTATAGTGAATATGCTAAATTTGTCTGATAACATAAAAACACTTTTGATATACGAATCCATTGCGTCAGATTCAGTTACATTAATATTCCCATTGCTTTTATTTGGCATATTATTTACCGGTTCATTAACATCATCGACAATAGTAAGCAATGTTGTTTACATACTTGTAGGTTCAATAGATATAGCTGTAGTATCCGCGCTTTTTTGGTTGTATATATTAAAGAAGTTTAAATCAGCAAGATTAGATTATGGTTGGATGCTGACAATAGCTATGGTTGTTGCGACTTATGGCATTTCGCAGCAAATAGGTGTTAGTGGTACAATAACTATATTCATATTTGGTCTTTTGGTGGCAAATTTGGGCGCTATAAGATCTGAAGCTAATGAAAGCTTTTTTTCGAAGAAATTTGGCATACCAGATACAATAGATCACATACGCGGCTATCAAAAGGAAATAGTATTTTTTGCTAGCACCTTCTTTTTTGTATATCTGGGTACGTTATTCAATATAACTGTACTAAATTATAGCAGTTTACTACTGATATTAATTGCAGCTATATTCTGTATGATAATGGTTCCATTAAGATACGTAGTAGCTCCAATAACAAATAGGATAATGTCTAAAGAGAAGGGCAAACATAAAACTGAAAAGAATGTCATATCATTTAGTGTCGCGCGCGGCCTTACCGTTGCTGTGATAGCAACGCTTACTGTGACCTATGGGCTTAACATACCAAATTTTGTCGATATGATGTTTCTTATAATATTTTTCAGTAATTTAATAGAATCAATAGGCGTTTTCTTTATATATAAAAAGGAGAGTAAGAACCAAAAAGATATAACACATGTACAAATAAGCAATACGTAATGTACTAAAAATGAATAGAATGCAATATGTGTTGTTTATTTGTACTACGTTTATGGTCGTTAAGATGCAAAATATTTTTAAATGTATCTAACGATTTAGCCTCAATGATAATATGGCAGGGAATGGACCAAGACCATTGGGGGTCGCGATTTTGGCAATTTTGCAGATACTTGCAGGTATAGTTTATCTTGTTGGTGGAGGGTTATTGTCCGCAGCTTTAGCTATTATCGGAACGGGATTTGCAAGTTTTCTAGGAGGCATATTTGTAATAATTGGTGTAATAGAAATAATAATAGGTCTGGCATTATTCACTGGAAAGAGCTGGGCAAGGATACTTATGCTGATTGGTGCTATAATAGATCTTATAGGTTTTCCAGTAGGAACAGTATTTGGCATAATACTACTAGTATACTTCACAAGACCGAAAGTTGTTGCATATTTTAAGTAATACACGAACGCATTTAGTGGTGGCATTTGCCACCATTTTTGTTTATATTAAGACGTGTTAGTACTGTACAATTTGATGCATACTAATTGTTATAAATAACAGGCTTTGGGACAAAATTAGTCTTTGGCAATAAGAATGTATGCTCGTCTACCGATGAACTCTTTTGCGCAATCTAATTTTGCACCAGTACCAAACCGCGTAACTTTCTTTTCCATTATAACAT
>JAJZDT010000098.1 GCA_021851535.1 Microcaldota archaeon
GTGGCAAATCAACATATCCTAAATAGTCATTTAACCGATTAATAGGGATACCTCTGGATTCGATAAAAGCTTTTTTTGTTAATTTAGGGTTTTTCTCTTTTTGATAGATGTAGTCTTCGGCTATTATTCTTGCTTCCCTGTCAGGGGGAACTTCAGTGTGGATATTTTCTTTTCTTTGAATATTTAGGATTTCCTCAACCGTAACCGCGCCTTCTCTGAGTCTACCTACTATCGTAAAATTTTGGGGATCCTCATCCAGTTCCATGGCAATTTTTCGAAAACCTTGGACTCTTGAATGTCCGGCTATTAATAATAGGAAGTTGTCTTGATGGTCTGGGAGTGGAGTAAAATTTGATATATCTACGTTATCCCCCCATATCCGATTAGTAAACTGTATATATTCTAATAGAAGATTTTTATCTACAATAGTGAAGCTTATTGGAGACTCTTGACCCGTTTTTAAAGATGATGTTAATTCATTTTGTCGAGTGTTTCTTATTGGTCTTGCTTGAGCGCATTGGTTAATATATACCAAGGGTATTTCATAAAGCTTCCAGGAGCTTGGTTTTAGACTATATTCAGCAATATCCTGAATTTCGATAGCCCTATCTATATAATCTCCTTCGATGGGATAATCGAGAGTTTCTGACAATTTTTGTCTCCTTTTAAATATATGATAACTATTATTTGTGATTATATCAATTTGTTTTAAAGCATAATTTTTATGGTTTAAATAAGCTTTAGGGCGACAGCAATTCCCACAAGAATCAAGATAGAACCACTAATAATTTCTGAGTACTTCTCGACTTTTTTATTTAATCTATTACCAACTTCTAGCCCCACTAAGACCATAACTACACTTGTAGCTCCAATTATTAAGGCCGAAAGTAAAAATGGTTCTTTATATGTTCCAAGACTAAAACCTATTATTAAATTATCTATACTTAAAGCTAGACCGGATAATATTAGTTTGTTCCAGCTTTTATAAACTTTCTTAACTTGGGCTTCTTCATTTTTAAAACTAGACATAATCTCGTATAGCCCGACAATTAAAAGAAGAGTCCCGCCAATTAAATTAGCTTTATTATTAAATATAGTAGAAAGTTGTCTTCCGATAGCTAACCCGACTATTGGCATACCTGTTTCAAATACTCCAAATACAATCGCTACTCTGTTACGAGTTTTCTTATTGACCCCACTTAAACCAATTGCTATGGAGGCTCCAAAGTTTCCAAGACCTACAGAAAAACCTAGAAATATTAAAGTTATTAAGCTTTTCATTATTTAAAAGTATAACACCCTTAAGATTTAAAAGTCTTATATAATTTAACTATTATCTAAAATTATTCAGATCCATATTTTAAGTAAGTCTTTTATAATATTTTAAAAATCACGTTAAAATAAATAAATGTCTAAAACCAATATTAATAATGTTAAAATTAGCCTAATAGGTGGTGGGACTGGTAATTTTACACTCCTTAGTTCAATTAAAAAATACTTTAATAAGCCGAGTGTCATTGTAAATATGAGCGATGATGGTGGTTCCACGGGCTTATTAAGGGACGAGTTAGGTGTCTTGCCTCCAGGCGACATCAGACAATGTTTAGTTGCTTTAAGTGATAACCCAGAAGTCAGAAACCTATTTAATTATCGTTTTAATAATGGTCGTTTTAAAGGTCAATCCTTAGGAAATATTATACTTTCGGGACTAGAACTGCAATATGACAGCTTTGAGAAAGCTATCGAAATAGCAAGTACTATTTTAAATATTAAAGGTAGAGTCATTCCTATAACTTTAGACAAACATCATTTAATAATGGAAGACCAGGGAAAAGTTATTAAAGGAGAATATAAAATATCTATTAGAGCAATAAATAGTCCCAATGCTAAGCTTAAGCTAGAACCAAACGCTAAAATAAATAAAAAAGCCAAAAGAGTCTTGACGGAATCAGATATTATAGTAATATCACCCGGTAATTTATACGGTTCTCTCTTACCCATATTTATTGTAAATGGCTTTTTAGAAACGATATTAAGTTCAAAAGCAAAAGTTATCTATGTTGCTAATTTAGTTAATAAACCCGGTCAAACAGATCAATGGCATGTCGTGGATTATGTTAATAAAATTGAACAATATATAGGAAAAGACCGGATAGATTTGGTTTTATACAATAACGAACCTATCCCAAGTTCTTTACTAAAAAAATATGCTTCAGAAGGAGAATATCCAGTTGATGTTAACCCTAAAAGATTTGATGAAATTAAAGCTAAATGTTATGGAAGACCAATAGTTGCTAAGAATATAGTCAAGCAAGATCTTAATGACAAAAAAATAAAAAGAACTTTAATTAGACACGACTCCGAAAAAGTAAGCCATTTTATATTAGAACTTATTTAGTTTTATTTACTTTTATGACTTGCTAGATATGTCATTATTACTGCTGCAGCAATCCAGTTAGGTACTATATAGAGGATTGCAAGACTTAGTGAATGTGTATCTTTTAATCCAAAAACTAGAGTGAAAATTAGATAAGCTAGATATGGGATATAACTTAGCCAACCATATAAATTATTTGGCAGATAGCTACCTCTTACTTTTATAAACCAATACTTTTTGATTTGTTTTTGATTTTTATTCATATATTTTTTAGCTTATCTTTTATAGTT
>JAJZDT010000060.1 GCA_021851535.1 Microcaldota archaeon
ACCAATGCTTTTGTTAATATTCCGCGTCCTGATCCTATCTCAATTACCTTTTTATTAATGCCAAAATCAGCCTCCGCTTGCGCTATATGTTTACACACAAGAAAGTGCTGCCCCCATTTTTTCTTCGAAACAACTCCTAGAGCTTTTCTATGCGATGCCACAAAAACACTTCTTATTATTTCTATATAACATCTTTTATAACATATGCGTCATTTCAGAAAAATAAAATTTACTGCGCTCTTTTATACGCTTAACTCTATAACAGTTATCAGTGCAAAACGCCATGCCAAAGATAATAATACTAAAAAGAGTTAGGTAATCAATAACGCCGATTTTCGGAAGTATTAGTTTGCGAGATGAATAACTAATATAAAATTAGATTAGAAAACAGGCTATTTCAGGTCAATTACACTTTACAGTTTAACTGCGAGATACTGCAACATTTAGGTCGCAAAGAAGGTTATTTTTAGTAAAAATTGCTCCGAAAACGTAGACTTGCCAGAGCGTCTGACCTAGAGGACTATGAAGGCGCTTTGAGCTTTCAGCACTATTGACTCACTTGCATCTCGAACTATTATGTTTTTGTCTCTAAACTTTTCTTTGATGCTTTTTCTCTGATCAACTATTACGAGCCTGAATATAATATTTAGCAATACTCATCAAAGTAAATAGATCCATTGGCGATCGTACTCGTAATTTTTCTATTACGAACAAAACGCGTACATCTATATCTATACAATGACAACAATATATGATGGTGCTTAGGTGACATCCTTCTTGCGCAGGCTTATTAGATTATATGGCTACATAATTAAATATTTACATAACTGTAGCCATTATGTCCACATGATTTAAATATCTATATAAAGTAGACATATCATGTCATTTATAGAAAAACAGAAACACGGCGGGCATATCTACTTTTACTTAGTTAAGAATATTAGGATAACACCAATTAAAGTGAAAAAGCTTAGACTCTTCTTAGGCAGGAAAATACCAAAGCAAGAAGAATTGCAAAAATACTTTGTAGAATTAGAGAAAAAGACTATGGCGCAGTACCAGACCAGATGGCTATCAAAGGAACTTGTAGAAAAAGTTGATGATTTAAGCGCTTCTATAACTGTGTTTCATAAGACACCAACAAACGTGTTGCCAAAAGATTTCATGGTACGGTATACGTACAACACGAACGCAATAGAAGGCAATCGTTTAACGCTTAGACAGACGGCATTGGTGCTCAGCGATAGGATAGCTCCAGAAGGTACACGTGCAGATGATGTAATCGAAGCTCTCAATGCAGTTGATGCGTGGAATTTTGTTAAATCATACAAAAATAGATTAAATAAAAGTTATGTTTGCAAGATACAGCATGAAATAACCAAAAATACTTCCTGCAAAATACAGGGGAATTATAGAGATAGTGAAGTAAGGATATCTGGTTCAAAGTATGTTCCGCCAAAACCCGCGGATGTTCCAAAGTTGCTCGAAGAATTATTTGCTGAGTTTTATTCAGAAAGGAAAATTTTACATCCAATAGAGCTTGCTGCGCTTTTACATAATAGATTTGTAAACATACATCCATTTACAGATGGCAATGGAAGAACGGCAAGGTTGCTTATGAACTGGATATTGCTTAGAAATAAGTTCCCCCCAGTAATAATTGAGGTTTCTAATAAGGAACAATATTACAATGCAATAGAAGCCGCGGATAAAGGAGATCAAAAACCTTTTACTATTTTCTTATCCAATCAGTTACTCTTACAATATATTTTGCCCTTATAAAGTTTAGGGCTCCTGAAGGGAGGATATAATTTGACCGTGTAACTATACACATACCCTACGCTTACGCCTGAGAGTATCAATGCGTAAGGCATATTGAGTTTTATCTCGTCCAATTCCTCTCTCTTTATTCCATAACTAAACGACTCTAAGTCTTTTCTCTGACTACTTGCCTAAGTGTTTCTTTTAATATCATAATTTTATTTAGAGAATAAGATAAATGCTTTCATTACTAATGAACAATATTGTTCATTACTAAAGAACAAATATAACAGTAAACGTAACTGAACGCTTGTTAATTCTTCTATGATGTCTGGTGATATGTGCTATTCAAATAAATGTTTATACCTGCACACCGATAATTATCAGCGAGATTATTTAAATACCTAAGTTACAATAATATGTAACTTAGGTGATAATTTGAGAATGCCTATAATTAATCGATTAAAAAAAAGGGAGTACCAAGAAATTGCATTATTCCAAGATACGATCATAGATATATTATATAATATAGACGATCAAGTTATCCTCCATGGTGGAACTACGGTATGGCGATGTTTTGGCGGCAGCAGATTTTCAAATGATATAGACGCATATTTAAATAAAAACATTGGTTTAAATGAATTTAAAAAACAAATGAGCTTAGCAAGCGCTAAACAGGGGATAAAATTAGAAAAAATAAAAGATACTGGAAACATTATTTTCATGGGTTTTTTATATGGAAACACGTACATTAAAGTTGAATTAAACCATATCTCCAAGATACCCACTTTTATACCTACCCGTTTCGAACGCTCTGATGGAACATTCATAGACGTATTGTCATTAACTCCTAATTCTCTTATATTAGAAAAAATAGCTGCATATAACGATAGACGGTTTATA
>JAJZDT010000103.1 GCA_021851535.1 Microcaldota archaeon
ACCATAAAACGCACAATCGCGTAATTCTGGTCAAACTCTCCTTTTAACATACGTCCAAAAAGCTCAAGATTTTTCCCTTCATCTTGCGTTCTATGCTTGCAAGGGGTCATAGATGTCCGCCCTTCCTTTACCTCCTGATTACTACACATGCAGACATACGCTTTTTTGGATTCTAGCATATTCATAGCGTATATATACATTTTTTCTATGTAATCACTAGAGTAATATTCTTTATCAAATTTAATTCCCAACCAGTCCAAATCTATTTTTATTTGATCCACATATTCCTGTTTGGATATTTCAGGATTTGTATCATCAAAGTGTAGAAATAATTTTCCATTATATATTTCTCTGAATGCGTTTTCCAAGAATGCAGCTTTTGCATGTCCAATATGTATGTACCCTCCTGGTTCTGGTGGAAATCGTGTTGCAAATCCACTACTGCTAGCGCCTGGCAATTCAAGTTTTACCTTACTAGCGTCCTCTCTTAGTTTGCGTTCGTGGTCAAACTCTCCTTCAAATTGGCTATAGAGTTTTAAGAATTCATTATCACTTAATGCATTTATTTGATCCACTACTAATCTAACTTCAAGATTAAGCGCTTTCATATCAGATTTTACTTCAGGAAGTACTGATATAATCTTATTCATCACACTAGAGTAATTACCTTTCCCATAATCATGTCTATTCCTGATCGCATATTTTTTTATTGCTACAAGTATTCTAGTATCCATTATGTTACCTTTATGCTAACATTGTTTTGATATACCCTATAACTACCATTAGTATACTCTATAATCGCATCTATTACTGTATGTACACTTGAATTTATTTTTGTTATATTCGTCGTTTCTACGGAATAATATGGTTTATTTAACACTAATGGTACCTTATGTCCATTTGCACTCATATTCACATAATTCGTATAATGCAGATGTTCTAGTGCATATAACGTGAATGCGTTATAACCTATAGCTGTTGACAGATTTCTGTATATATCATATGTTTGGTTGCCTGATGCGAAGACATCAAAATACGTCTGATTGAGCTGGTTATATGTATCTATTAGACCTTTTGCTTCATAACCATTAAGCGCGTTTGCTGTTATGTTAGAGTCATTGCTTTTTGTAAGATTAATATAAAAAGTATTTCCATACCCAGTAACAATAGCATTTGCATTGCCTATTGCAAAGATTGTATTATTATTGCGTTGAGCTATAGTTGTTGTATTAGCATTCGGTATGCTATTACTTCCATTTGCTGCATAACCTGTTATAAATATTATCGCAACAAAAAATGAGCCGATTAACATTATAATATCTCTTTTTTTCTTATTCATGTATACCACATAAAGAATGTTAAATAGTAAGATTTGCTAAACAATCTATATATATTATTATGTAGCATATTCTTTAATTATTCTGTTGATTTAATGCACGTATTTGATGAGTTTAAGAAGGAGGTTATTCAAATGCTCTCCGATTCTTATGGGGGTGATGTAGCATCAACGCTCATATATCCACAGCAGCGCGCCTTCGGAGAGATATCAAGTAACTTTGCATTCAAATTAAAAAGTAACCTATCGCAAAATCCCATAACTATTGCTGATAATTTTGCAAATAATCATAAAAACGGCAAGTATGTTTCTAAAGTAGAAGCAAAGAGTGGTTATGTCAATTTTTTCATAGACCAGAAGTTATTTCTGGACGATGTGTCAAAAGAAAGTTCATTAGCAAATTATGGCTCTTCAAAAGAAGGAAGCAACAAAAAAATAATAATCGACTATTCATCACCAAACATTGCAAAACCTTTTGGTGTATCACATCTGCGATCAACCGCTATAGGCGATTCATTATCAATGTGTTATTCTTTTTTAGGTTATTCCTGTGAGCGTATAAATTATTTAGGGGATTGGGGTACACAATTTGGAAAGTTAATGGAGGCATATCTATTATGGGGCGATGTGAATCGTTTAAAAGCTGATCCCTTAGAGGAGAGCCTTGCCTTATATATCAAGTTCAATAAACAAGCAGAATCAGATCCAACATTGGAGGATAAAGCACGTTTATGGTTTAAAAAATTAGAGGATCAAGATCCAAAAGCACTTGAAATGTGGAACATTTTCAGAAATTATAGCATTGATTACTTTAAACGTATCTATTCTTTAATGGGTGTGACATTTGATTCTATCGAAGGTGAATCAGCCTATGCAAAGGGCGAACATACAAATAAAGTATTATCTAATCTTGCCGCACTCAATCTTTCATCATCTGATCAGGACGGTTCAATAATAATAAATTTAGACGCATATAATCTTGGAACTACCATATTGCAAAAAAAAGATGGATCAACTTTATATATATTAAGGGATATAGCAGCGGCGATAGATCGTAATGAACGATATGCATTCAAAAAAAGTATCTATGTAGTAGGTGCAGACCAAAACCTGCATTTTAAGCAGCTCTTTAAAATATTAGAACTCATGGGATACCAATGGGCTAAAGATTGCGTGCATGTGGAATTTGGTCTTATAACAATTGATAAAAAGAAAATGAGCACCAGAAAAGGGAAAATTGTATTGTTAGAAGATATACTTAAAAGTTCAATAGATCAGGTAGATATTATTATTAAAAACAGGGACAAGAAACCAACTAGTGATGTT
>JAJZDT010000001.1 GCA_021851535.1 Microcaldota archaeon
GGATGGTGCGCACATATAATAGCTTCTGTGCTTTGTTTATCTAGAGGAAATTTTTTTATAATGCAAATTAATCCTTCCTTTATACAGTTCCAGTGGGCGTATTAATCTATTATTTTCCCAGTACTCTATTATATGTGCGCACCATCCTGGGGATCTGCCTGTGGCAAATAGAGGTGTAAATATATCTATTGGTATATTTATGTATCTATAAACTGGACCGGCAAAAAAGTCCACATTAGGCCATATCCCATGACTTGCTCCTAATTTTTCTATCATCATCTTTTCTGCAGCAATCGCAATCTCAGTTATATTTTTTATTTCAGTATTGCCGCTTTTCTGCATTTCTGTTAACAGTCCGCGTATAATACGAGCTCTTGGGTCATATGTTTTATATATTCTATGTCCAAAACCCATTATTCTTTCTTTTTTATTTAATGCGTTATTTATGTAATTTTCTGTATTATTTGCATTTTTAATTGCATACATCATACGCAATGCATTTTCATCAGCCTCTCCATGTAATGGTCCTTTCAATGTTCCTATTGCAGAAGCAAATGCGGAATATATGTCTGATAGTGTTGAAGCAGTTACAAGGGCTGAAAATGTAGATGCATTTGAACTATGCTCTGCATGCAGTATCATCATTTTGTCAAGTATCTTAGTATCTTTTTTACTTGGTAGAGTGCCATTTAACATATAAAGAAAATTTTCTGCATGTCCTAAGCTTTTATTAGGGGCTATATATTTTTTTTTGGATAAATACCTGCCTATTGTAGCTGTTATGCTTGCAACTTTCGATATTAAATTAATACTGTCATATAAATTGTTTGAATTTTTGTTGTTTATCTCGTTATCATATAATGGGAGAGCTGAAACTGCGGTTCGTAGTATATGCATTGTATCGCATTTGTTAACACCATCCTCTATAATTTTTATTATTTCTTTTGGCAAAGCTCTTTTCGTTGCTAAATTTTTTTTAAATGCATTTAATTCGCTTTTTTTCGGGAGTGTTCCAAATAAAAGAAGATACGATACCTCTTCAAATGTTGAATTTTCGGCGAGTTCCTCTATGGAATATCCTCTATAATACAAACGTCCTAATGTTCCATCAACCTTACATATATTACTCTCTGTAAAGTATACACCTTCTAATCCCTTTTCTATTTTTACAACATCTGCCATAATATCATTAAAATATATGAAAAGCTAAATAATATATAATAAAGCTATAAAAGAAGCTTCAAAATTAACCATTTTTGGCAACATTTATAGATTTTATCAACTTTTATAGAGTGTGTAAAAATGTCTGATACTGTATATGATTTAATAATCGTAGGGGCAGGAATAACGGGTTCTGCACTTTTTTATATTTCGAGTAGATACTCAAATCTGAAAAATGTATTATTACTGGAAAAATACTCTGATATATCAACACTTAATTCAAGCAGTAGAAGCAATTCACAGACGCTGCATTTCGGTGATGTTGAAACAAATTATAGTTATGAAAAAGCAAAGGATGTAAAGCAGTCGGCCGAATATATTCTTAATTATACAGGAATAAAAAATGGTAAATATGACAAGCACCTAATACAGAACTGCCAAAAGATGGTTTTGGGTGTGGGTGATATAGAGTCACAGCAGTTAGAGAATATATATACATCAAAAATGCGTACGTTATTTCCTGGGTTAAAAAAATTGGGGTCTAAAACGTTAGAAAAAATAGAACCAAATCTTGTTAAGGGTCGCCAAAAAGATGAAGTGCTTACTGCATTACTTTCAGATAATGGTTATATGGTTGATTTTGGGGCTCTTTCGAAATCCTTTGCGAACAACGGTAAAAAAAATAAGGGTTATAAGATTAAATTTAATTCAAAGGTAAAAAAAATATCACGTGTTAGCGGCAATTATGTATTAGAGACTAATGATAATACCTACAAAGCGCGTTTTGTGGTCTTTGCATCTGGCATATACTCTCTCTATTTTGCTAAAAGTATGGGGTATGATAAAAATATATCAATACTGCCTGTCGGTGGTGGGTATTATTATTCAAAAAAAGTTCTAAATGGCAAGGTATATCGTGTGCAGCAGGGAAATATACCATTTGCTGCTATACATGCGGATCCTGATATAAAAGATCCTAATGTTACTAGGTATGGACCAACAGTAATTTTAGGTCCATTACTTGAGAAGGGTCATGTTGATACCGCTTTAGATAATTTGAAGATATTTGATCTTGATTTAGATACGTTAATATCATTAAAAAATATATTATTTAACAAGGATATATATCGAATAATGTCAAAGAATGCTATATACCCAATACCTGTGGTCGGTAAATATCAGTTTCTTAAAAACGAGGCACAGAAGATAGTACCGAGGTTAAAATATTCAGATTTATGGACTGTTAAAAATACTGGTGGTATTAGACCTCAAATAATAGATGAAAAAACACATTCACTAGTGTTAGGGGAAGCAAAACTAAAAGAAGAGCATTTAATATTTAATATAACCCCCTCTCCAGGCGCAAGCTCATGCATCGGTAGCGCATTGGAGGATATAAAATATATAACAAGTCATTTAGGGAATAATTTCAATTATGCACTTTTTAAAGAGGAGCTTGGCGGTTGATTAATTATTTGCATCTATTTTTTCCATA
>JAJZDT010000066.1 GCA_021851535.1 Microcaldota archaeon
TTTGTTGCAGATGCCCCTGAGTTGTAAGCGTAAATGTTTATTTTAGCGTTCGGTGATAGCTTAATTCCTATCCCTTCGGGTATTGGATTATATCCGCCACTTGCCGGGAGTAGTGTATAATCATTAGAGTTAGGAGTGCCACTATCTACTGAAACACCGCTTATGGTATAAAGGAATGAATAATTAGGTTGTGTATTCGTAGTATCATAATTTAAAGCAATTGAATATATAATATTACCCCTATTATCCCCTTGAAACGTGTATATAGGTTCATTACTTGCTGTTGTTTGTGTATAAGGAATTGATATATTAAATTTATTGCTTATTCTCGCATTTTCTAATATATTCTTATTTTTTGCTATCATATTATTAGCCCCCGTAAACACGCCTTGCTCTATATTATTAAGAGAGTTTAAGATTTCTTTCTCATAGTTATTAGCCATTATACCACTTTTTTAAATATTATCCCTCTGTGTATTGCTGTGCGATACTATTAGGCACAGATTGCCCACTATTCAATAGTGTATTAACGCTATTGAATTGATTTAGTGAGGATATATAATATAAAGGCTCATTAGGTTTGCCTGTCCACTGATATATATGTGGTACAGAGTATCCCTCCCAAGCGGGTATCGGATAATTACTCACAGAGGGATTGAATACTAATATATTAGGTTGCGATTGAGAAATAGGAAGATTATTAGGATTATTATTAGATGATGTAGCTATTGAATATTGAGAGCCATTACTATTTGTGTGAGTATTTAAAATAGATTGTTGCTGCTGCACTAATAGATTATTGTTATTCTGTGCATTAAGACTTGCGAGAGAATTAGGTGGATTGCTCATAATTATATTATTGTTATAATTAACGGCTGATGCTTCATTACTTGCGACGGCTGATGTTGGTGTTGTGTTATTTGAAGTATTGCCTAAAGAAACTATTCTATTACTTTCGTAATTATCATATAGAAAATATGATATTAATCCTATTCCTATAATACCACCAATTAATATCATACCTCTATTCATACATACCACTTTCTTTCTTTTTCATTAAACTTTTTCTTTCTTTTTAAGAAAGAAAAAGTTTATTATATCTGCTCTTGCAAATACGCTATCATTTTGTTTGATACCTCATTAACCCCCGTGCCTACGAATGGCGCACTTGCGATATTCATAGAAAGATTGTATGAGCTATCAAAATATCGTGTATTCTTATCTATCGTTCTAAATGGAAAGAAACCTGATATATGAGAGCCTAATGGGTATAAGTTTGATTCTGCACCAACTATGTTCTTATATGTTAGGTTATTCATTATCTGGTTACCCTGAATAGATAAGTTAAATGTATTTGATGCTGAAAGATTGCTATCTGACCCTAAATCAAAAGCTTGCTGAATTACATTAACGTCCTTATCTACGGCATAACCTAACTGTGAAACACCCGTTGTTGATTGGTTTATCTGAATGTTTTTTAATCTGCTTCTTTTGAGAGGCTGATTATATACATTCAATTCTGTATAATCCGCTGAAAGTGTTAATTCTGCGGTTGATGTCATTCCGTTAAGTGTGGTTGCACGTGAGCCTTCTGTATTGAATGTTAATATTGGTCTTACGCCTAATAGAGATGCTGGAATGTCAAAATATATATCAAAATACCAATCTGACGTAACAGCTGTTGTAGAAATTGTTGGTGTTGGTGAGGTTTGATAATTGCCATTAGGATTTATTATTCTTTGCCACCTTGTAATTTCTGAAACAGAGCCGTCAAAATCAAATATTGGCTCTCCTATATTGCCTGATATACTCTGAATTGCGAATTTCTTAATTACGCTCTCAAGTGGTGAGGGAGTTACGGGAGCTGTTGATGTTGGAGTATCTATAACTTGAAGATGCCCATGAAGTGCTGATATACCCTTACCATTAATTGAAACAATCTCATTAGGTATTGTTGGATTTATCGGCGCAGACCCTAAACTTATTACCCCGGTATCAAAAATTTGAGTACCTAAGCTATCGTTGCCCGTTGTTGTTGTTGTTTTAACATTATTAATTACACTATTACTTTTATTGCCTATCATTTAAACCACCTATTTAATAACCCACCATACTTAAAACGGCTGAACCCGTATAACCTGCACCTGCGAAAGCTAAAACCTTTCCTGCTTCGTGTTCTATATGTAATCCTATTAATATAGCAACAATACCAATCCCTATATTAACCACTTGATTTATAGTATTATTGCTACTTATTGCTGGTAAGCTTACATTTCTGTCTATCTCAAAACCTGCTACGGCACTTGCACCGTAAACCGCCACACTTTTTAATCCGTCCATTTTAAAAACCTCTTAAATATTATTTATTGCGCCTGATTCTCATTTGCTTAATTGAAACGCCCACAAATGCTAAACCTCCTACTACGACTGAAATTGGTATTACTGCACCTGCATTTAGAAAAGAGCCCGTTATACTTGAAACGCCACTTGAAACTATATAAGTGCCTATTGATAATACACCGCCTGCTACAATACCTTCTAATATATCCATTGCGTCTGACATAAAATTATCGCTTTCTGCCATATAATCATCAAATAGATTATAAAATGATAACTATATATACTTT
>JAJZDT010000105.1 GCA_021851535.1 Microcaldota archaeon
TGATAATGCTATATATGCTATAAAAAATATGGGGAGATACATGAGTGCGTCGATTTTTGTATATGTAAGCGCGCTAAAAGAGAATAACATAAAGGCCCATGTCCATATATTCTTTTTTTCTATCAACAAAAGAAGCGCAAAAAATGCGATAATCGAATAAAACATCATTACTATATCTGAATTTGTTGGAGCAGCCCATACTAAGAGCAATGGTGAGAGTGCAAGCAGTAATTCGCTAAAGAGTGCATATATGGGTTTTTTGAATAATATGAGTGCTGCTGCAAAAAATGTAGCTATTGCAATCGCACTAATAATTATGAATTCGTAAAATGCTATATATCTATTTATTCCGAAAAAGAAAAAACCTATTGCGAGTAAGAATGATGTAGCTATAGGTTCATGAAATATCTGCCCTGATATGCAATTCGTCGGACTTCCATAATTACACATCCATGCTTGACCTGTGTGTAATAACATCTGCGCTCCGCCTTGGTATATAATGTCATCGAAGAATAGCTGCTGAGTGGTTTTTATAACAAGTAACTCAATACTCAAAAAGAGCACTATTATTAAAAATGCAAAAATTAGATGCACTCGCTTAATACCATTTTTTCTGAATGCATCAGCAATCTCATTTCTTAACATTATTAGTGAAATAACTGTGCCAAAAAAAGATACAAGCATTCCTATTGTAAAAATATATTCATCAATTCCTTGAGAGAAAATCATCTACATTCCCCTTTTATTTATAACCATATAATCGTTTATAAACATGTATTTTGTTCTGCTTTTTTTCATCATTTCTAATGCATCCTCTGGCGATCTTACTATTGGGTATCCATGTATGTTGAAGCTAGTGTTAAGTACTATACCGTTGCCGCTATTATCTTTTATTGCTTTTAATATTTCTTTATAATTAATATTTTCATCTCCAACAATCTGCGTCCTTGCAGTCCCATCAACATGAACTACAGATTTTAATTTTGTTTTAAATGCATCTTTTACATCATACGCCATTGTCATAAATCTATCTATACCTTTATCATCATACTCTATAATTTTGTTCATATCCTCCTCTAATACAGAAGGGGCAAAAGGTTGGAACCATTCTCTTCTTTTTATATGTATATTCAATCGTTCCTTCACATATTCAGAATCTGCTGGTGCAATTATGCTTCGATTGCCAAGAGCGCGCGGCCCATACTCCATTCTACCATTAAATAATAGAAGATAATTGCCTTTTGATAAAAGCTCTGCTACGCTATTTGCGACGCTTTTATGATCCATTATTTCGTAGGAAAGTGAGCGTTCAGATCTTAATATTTTTTCTGTATACTCGTTGCTATACTGATCTCCAAGGTATGCGGATAAATTGTAATTGTAATAGCCATTCTCTATAAATCGCGTATATAGAGCGGCGCCAAGCGCAATGCCTCCATCTCCCATATGTGGAAATATATACCATTGTTTTAGTCCATCAAGCTTTCTTATTTTCATATTTGCTTTAATATTTGAGAATATGCCGCCTGAGAGCACAACATTTGGTATGCCATATCTATCTATACAGTTGCTTACAAATTTTGCAAGTGCAGCCTCTGTTAATTGCTGCACCATAAATGCAAACTGTTCTCTTGGCATAGACCATGCAATGTGCATTAACATGTCATATTGTTTTCGAGGATTATATCTTGCACGTATCTGTGTGCCCTCAACAACAAAGAAATCTATAAACTTATTATCCTTTATTTCAAACGGGTAAGAATAATCCGCCATTGCCATGACCTTTCCCTCATCCTCAAGTTCACGCATGCCTATTATATTGGTTGCCTGCTCAAAGAAAATGCCAAGTGAATCTCTTGCTGGTATGCTAATCTTTTTTTCCACATCCTTATTATCAACAATACTTACGCTTCCAGAATGTCCATCACCGACGCCATCCATAGTGATTGCTATATGTTTATTCATATTGGAGGTCATGGATGCGCTTGCCATATGAGCGTTGTGATGTTCTACAACATGAAGTTTGAAATCCTTAAATCCCATATGCTTTAAATAACCCTTAAGTATCATGCTGTTTATGCTCTTTGATCCTGGCATTATTCCTATACCTGTTGTTGTGTATTTTATTTTATGCCTCAAATGTTCAAACTGTGGTCTATGTCCTTTTCTTCTTCTAAATGTATAATAATTTTCCCGCATACCAGGAAAGAGCCGCTCGATAGTTTTTGAGAACTCTGTAGTTGTAAATGCAATATCTGATATATCCCCTATCGGTACTCCAGTTGAACTTAAAGCTGCATTTATAGCATTTTTAGGAAAACCCACCTCCAGTTTTCTTCGTGTGTAGCGCTCCTCATTTGCGGCAAAGAGTATATTTTTATCATCTATAAGCGCCGCGCCCGCGTCATGTCCATCCCATATGCCTAATATGTACATAATGGATAAATATGTAAAAAAGATATAAAAAGCTAATAAAATAACTTAATAAATTTTAGGTCGATTATTATTATATAGTGCAAAAAACACAATCTTTTTATATTATGTATATTCATAGTATTATGTTAAAACGGTGTTAAAAATGAACTCCAAGAAAAGTTTAACTGCAAAATTTGCAGTTATTAGTTCG
>JAJZDT010000123.1 GCA_021851535.1 Microcaldota archaeon
ACTGCGTACCCATTTTGGATTGTATTGTTTGTAGGCTTGAAAAATCTCCTTGCGCTGTTGAACAGTTTCATTTGATGGCGATTGGTCAAATTCAATAGATTCAATGAAATCATATATTGTCCATGCTGTATCAACTTTTGGTAGTGCGAGTGGTGATATGTTATCTGTGTTAATGTCAATTATTTTTTGTAATTCATTTATAAGGCCTTGTGTTTTTGGGTCATTAGGTGGATATGTTGTAAATTCATCTAGGGATATCGGTGTTTCTTGCGCTGGTACCATCGGCTTCGCTGCTTTTGGTCGGTTGGTATGATTCTAGCGCGTTAGCATCAGATGGTGTTGTGTCTTGCAAAGTTAAAAATTCTTCGTTTAAGTTAGTTGAACTCGTATTGCTACTGCTCCATTCGGGTATTTCAAATTTCTGAGCGAATCGCATATGTTTTTGTTTATTCAAGTATGAGACAAATGCTTGAGTTCTGTTATCTTCGATAGTTTCTTCTTTTGAAGGCCATTTGCATTGTGCATATAAGCAAACTGATTCTAGCAATGCTAAATCTTCTTTTTCTAATCTTTTATCAAAAAACTCTATTTGATTATCTTTTTTTGTGATTCCATATAGATTAGCTTGGCTAACAATAGGGTAGAGTAATAATACCATTAAATATTTCATGTTTTTTATTATATATTATTTTTTGTAGTTATAGTATTTGTTGATCTGCATGATAATATTGCAAGAATAAGCTATTGTGGATTTTATATTGAATACAAACGTTTGTTGTGATATTTCATAATTTTCAGTTTTTACATACAATTTCACTAATATACATGAGGTAGCGCAAATGAAGTACGTAATTAAAGGGCCTAATACTGCATCTGGTGAAGTTGTGATTTCTGGTGCGAAAAATTTTTCAATTAAAGCATTGGCGCTATCGTTGTTGCAAGATGGTGTAATGGAGTATCACAATGTGCCAAATAATATCGATGTTTTTAAGACAAATGAGATGCTGCGTGCTCTTGGCGCCAAAGTTGAGTTTGATGCGCAAAAAAAATATGCTCGCGTTGAAGCTTCTTCTATCGTAAATGTTTTAGAGGATGATACTCATGCTAATATGATGGTTTTTTTGATTGGCGCTAGTTTGATTCATAAATATGATTATGTGCGTTTTCCTAAGATGAATAAAGGATGTCCTTTGGGTAAACGTGCCGATGATTTTCATATTATGGCGTTTGAAAATTTTGGAGTTAGTTCTCTTGAAAGCGAGAATGAATATGTGTTTAAAAAAGAGTTTCCATTAGTTGGTTGCGATATTGTGTTGCCATATCCATCTGTTGGAGCTACTGAAACTGCGATTTTCCTAGCTGCTAAGGCAAATGGAATGACGCGTATTTTTAATGCAGCAATAGAGCCAGAAGTGCAAGCATTGGTGACAGCGCTTATCACAATGGGTGCAAATATTTTCTTTGTTGGTGATAGAGAAATTGTTGTGCATGGAGTTGAGAAATTGCATAGCGTACGCGTTGATATTCATGGTGATTACCTAGAGGCTGCTTCTTGGGCAATAATGGCTGCTGCGACTGATGGAGAGATTGTTGTTCGTGGGGTGGTGCCAGAATTGATTGGTGCTTTTTTAGGTATTTTTAATATGATGGGTGGCAGTGTTAAGCGTCTTGGAGATGACGTTTTAAAGTTTTCTCGTGCAAGGAATTTTATTCGTCCAGAGAGAACGATGGTTCTTGAAACTGGCGTTTTTCCTAAGTTACGTACAGATTTACAGCCGCTTCTTGCTGTACTCGCTGGTGTACATAATATCAAAACAATTGTGCATGATACTGTTTATAATGATCGCGTACGGTATGTTGAAACGTTTAGGCAATTTGGTCTGCGTGCAGATGGTTCGCATGATTGCTTTGATAATAAGTGTAGGTTTCATGAAAGTAGTGGCACGAAAAGCATGCATAGTGCTTTGATTGATGGTCTTGATGGAGAGTTGGTTGCGCCGTCTAATGTGCTTGTACCTACCACAATTCGTAGTGGTATGGCGGAAATTATTTTAGCTGCTGCAGCTTGTGGTATTACGGTTATTGATAAAGTTGAAGTGATTGAACGAGGGTATTGCGATTTGTTTAATAAGCTTGTGCAGATTGGTATCAATATTACAACTTTAGAGTGATGTTACAACTTTAGTATAGCGCATTGGGATAAAACATATGATTTATCTAGCTGCTTTTGTTCTTACAAGAGTGTTAAATATGCAATTTTGTTGCAAGCGCAGTATGTTGAGCCAAGATATTGCCATTTTGCAGATTCTTTTACAATGAAATATTCTGCAAGGTTTTATGAATAGTTAGGAAACATTATTTATAAATATGTTGTGAATAGATTTTCTATATTTGCTTGGTTATAATTAATTTCATAAACTTCTCTTGTTTCATTCGTTTGTAATTTAGAGTAAGTTTCATTAAATAGTTTCATATAATTATATCTGATTTCATAAATATCTGATTTTTGAATATTTTTTAATTGTGCTTCAAAAATTGTTTTTATCAATTTAAGTGCTTTATTTAGTGAATACCCAAAATCTTTTTTTTCAAAAACATTTAAATCAACAAGTTTAACTTCGCAAA
>JAJZDT010000072.1 GCA_021851535.1 Microcaldota archaeon
GTTCATAATACAATACACTAATAGTAAATGCAACATAATATCACAATGGGAATATGAATACTGCAGACATTATCGATAGTATAATAACAACAATAACTAAAAATATTATATTAGCTTCAGAGTAACTTATACTAGTACCTAGCATGCTACCAATGCCATTCTGAATAAATACAATGAGTGCAGTATATGTCGCTGGAATAGATAGTAAATACTGCGAGGCCATACCAACAGTATTAAGCGTATTAAGACCTCCCAATGAACTGCTTTGTGATTTTGCCTGGTTGCTCATATTTGTAAGGATTCCAAACAGACTTGTACTATTACTCTGCGCCCCTGTTGCGGCGAGATAAGCCGCTTTAAAGGTCGAGTTCATAGTTACATTATTAATAGTGTCATACGATCCAACATAACCAACCAGCGCCCAGAGCATAGTTACGGCTACAACAGAAGCAAAGATTAAGCTTCTAATTGGTACAGCTGCTTTATATTGTTTCATTGTCAACGCCTATTAATTATATATATAATGAATGCACTAGCTATCCATAAAAATCCTACTGTTAATAATGTGGCTTGGCTTAGATCAATGTAAAATAATGATGTTAAATATATGTCAACGCCTATGATTGTTATTGTGGGATTTTTCGTTATGTAAATTAATGCAACAACTATAACGCCTAATAACCCGATAAATATCCCAATGCTTCCAAAGATACCTTGCGACGTTCCAAATGTTCCCTGTGCTAGTGCATAACTGCTGCCATTTACAATCGCTCCAAATTTCCAAATATATAAAGTATCGTTGATGTGTGGTACTGTGCAGCTAAGTGTTCCGCTTTTAGTAACTTCCGATTTTGAGCAGGTTGCAACTTGCGACGTTAATGTATATCCACTTTGATTGTATACTTTTAAAGATATATTATACTCATTTCCTAAGTTAGACGTGAATATGCAGCTTTCAGTTGCGGTGTTTGATGCTCCATTGGTTGTATTACAATTATATTTTAGATTTGATAATATGCTTTGAATTAATGTTATCGAAAAATTGCCAACCTGTATAACAAAAGGGCAGGCAGACGTTCCACAGCTTTGCGCAGTAAAGTAATTTGTTACGGCTAATAAATTATTAGTTTGTGGGGTATATGCTACAAATCTATACTCTCTTTGATTCTGCAGATTAATATATGTTCCACTCCCCCCCTGCGTATAAAATTCGTTAACTAATATACTTGTATTCGTATTAGGGTTATATAAGTCTACTTCTACCAGTGCAGGTATATAACTAGCGCTTGTTACATTTTCTACTGCAACTTCATACAATATCGGGGATGATATGTTATAAAGATATAATTTTTCGGTTACAGATTTGTTAGATGTGGTTAAATTCTGCAGATAGAAGGTTGCGTTAGTTGCTCCAACACTAGAATACTTAAAGCTCCCTCCAGATATAAATGTTGCAAAATTAGGATATATACAACTATAATATTTATTTGCAGTTGCAGTGCTTGTAAATCCTGCGTTAGTTCCGTTAATGGTATTTGAGGTATATAAATTATTTCTAATTATAAATGATCCTTGCAATAATACGTTTGAACTCCATACTTGACTTGGCAGCGTTGCATTGTAGAAAGTCCAATTTATTGCCTTATCGCTCGTCGAATTACAATTAATTAATGACGGTAAATAACTACCAAAGGTTATGCTTGTATTGCGATATACATAATTATTATTATATGTTAATTTTATTGGTATCGTTGCTGTTACTGTAACTGGCGTTCCAACTTTAGGCATTGTTAAATTAAAGTTTTTATTTAAAAATGAATATATCGACGCATAATAATGATAATTACTAGATACGAACTCTGTTAATGTTTTATTCCCAATTACTACAGTACTGTTAACAGTAGCAAGACTTATTAATTTTTTCTGGGAAATATTGACGAAAATAGTTTGGTTATCTCCTTCTATAATATTGTTAAGCTTATTTGCTATTGCTGGGATATAATTAAAATATGTATTTTGGGAATTATTTAATACTTTGTTATAATATATTTTTGTATTGTTATTATACACTAAAACAAATGAACTATTATATATATTCGCAGTATTGTTTACTGAGACTAAGGGTAAAATATAACTCATATTGTAATTTTGCAATTTTGCTTGTCCTGTTTCGTTTTCATACGTTAAATTCTTGAGCGCATTCTGCACTATTACATTCGCATATTTTACAGAGGGCGAAAAATTAATAGTATAGTTAAACCAATCTGTCGCTGTTTCATAATTATATGTACTTAATGTTGGTTTTTTTGAAACAATGTAAGCTACAATATCTACACTAGCAGAAGCATCTGTGCTACCAGCGACATTGTACCCATAAAACGTATGCGACCCGAATGTTAAACTTGATGTTGTATAAGTCGCTGTTGTTGTGCCGGATGCAAGAGTTGTTCCTAATGGGCTTTGTACTTCGCAAGTATCACCAGCACTGCACGTTGCTGTTACTGTAACTGTTTGTGCAAGCAATGCATCTGGCAAAGGTGTTATACTTATTGTTACTGTGTGGCTGCTACTAGTAGATGTAATAGGCCCATAACCCACAGTTGGCATAA
>JAJZDT010000092.1 GCA_021851535.1 Microcaldota archaeon
TGATGATAGATAGAAGTTTAAATATAATAATACTGTTTCGTTATTATAATTTTCTATAGAATAGATCTGTTTGTCATTTTTGATCATCTCCTTAATATGATGCGATGCGGGATTTTCTGCAATTATATGAGCCATGGTAACGCCTTTAGGCTCAATAACCAATTCTCGTATTATTTTATTTTCTAGAATTAATCGCTGTATATTTTCAGAATCTGAAATTGCAAATATGTAACCTAATTTATGATTGTTATAACCTACACGGCGCAATAGATAAGAATCGGATAATATTTCTTTAACTTCAATAAGAGAAATTTGTGACGGTAGTATAACGCCGCTAAGTAAAAGCGTTAGTAGTTTGTCTTTATAATATTGGTTTTTAATGTTTACTGTTTTTTTTGTATTCAATATATCACCAAACGATGATTAGTTTATCGTATGCTCTTTTTGTTTGTAGACAGAGAATTTAAATAAACTGCAATAGATTTGGATATTTCTTTTGCAGCATTGAATGCAGTCTCTTTAGTCGATGCGCCTAGATGGGGAGTTAAAATAAGATTTTGATGCGCTCTAGCATATGATATTAAGTAAGCATTTGAATTATTTACAGGTTCCTTGCTATAAACATCAATTGCCGCTCCTTTTATGTATCCTTTTTTTAATCTATTAACCAACGATTTATAATCCACTATTGCCGCACGTGAAGTATTTATTAATAATGCATCTTTTTTCATCAATTTAAGCATTGTATCGTCTATAAGGTTTATACTGCTTTGATTAAGTGATGCATGTACAGAGATGATATCTGAGGTACGCATTAATTCATTTAAAGATAGACGATTTAATTTAATATTTTTTTGATTAGGATCTGAATATGCAACACGCATGCCAAACGCTATTGCAATCTTAGCTACTTGTTGCCCTATACGACCAAGGCCAACAATACCCAACTGTTTACCGTTAAGATTATTTCCTATAAATTTATAACGCTCCCACTTTCCATTTTTTACCGAATCAAACGCCCAGGGAATCTTTCTTGTAAGAGATAATAGAAGCGCAAACGTATGTTCAGCGGTTGGTATTGTATGAGTACCATGCAAATGAAATACAGGGATATGGTGCGCTTGCGTGTACTTTGTATCTATATGTTCTATCCCTGTTGTTGCACTACCAATAACTTTTAAGTTTTTTGCTCTTTTCAGCACTTTTAAATTTAAAGTTGTTTCTACTCTGATTATAATAGCGTCATAATCAGATATAACATTCAAAATTTCATTATTATTTAATCTAATCTTTTTAACACTTCCAACAGTATAAAGCGATGATATTGCTTTATCATCGAAATACTCCGGTTCTGTTACAAGTATTTTATAGACCATTTGAACACTATGCCCCTGATTTATGATTTTTTCTCGGATCCGTAGCCATTATTATTTTAGTTATAGAGCTTTTGTTGAATCCTTTAAACCCAGCGCCGCGCTCTAAATTTTCCATATGACTGCCTATTGCTCCATTATTAAGAAATTGTGTATGCTGATCCATAGTTATGAATTTTTGTTTTAATAAATAATCTAGTCTACTCTTTTCCACCTGCCAATGGTCACCAACAGTAAATGCCTGTTTTAAAAAATCAAAATATGAGAATGGAGGCATCACTTCTACACCGTAATCTAATATGTCTTTTTTAAGCTTATCAAAGTCAAATCTTGCTTCTAAATGATGCATACCAGCCTGTAATATACTCTCACCATGCAACCCTACCCATAAACCTACAGTTCCAAGCTTGTTGTTTTTTTCTTTTAATCCTTTATGGGCAAAATCTATCTGGGTCTCGCTTGGTTTTAAATCTACATCGGTAAATACAACAATGTTACATATATCATGTTCTAGGATTTGGGCGCCCCAACCTGCGCTCTCTCCTGCATAATAACGCTCTCTACAATGGTAACCCATCAATTCGAATATTTTTATCATTGAGCTGAAATTCTTCCTTGATGAACGATATGTATGATGATCGTGATTGCCCCATCCAAGACCTAAACTATCCTGTCTAGATTTTTGCATCTGTCCTGCCCTATTTTTCTTTTGCCAATATGCACGCTCTGATCTAAAAAACGCATCTGCAATACGTGCAATAGGAAGTATTCGCTTAAGAGAATTTATTAGTTTTATTGTATATGCTATTCCTTGTTTATCAGAATCAAAGTGTCGTCTCCTTGTATACAATAAGGATAATGCTTTTTGATATGCTAATATATCTGAAGTATCCTTAACTACAAACCCATTGTACCCTCTTCGTTCTACAGCCGAAAGAATATATTTACCCTTTGTTAGTTTTACATATCTATATTCCGAAAATGCTACGCCCTCTATCATATTGCCCATAGATAAATATTGCATAAAATCATCTATGCTTTCTGGTTTTAAAGCTATCTCGTATATATCGTTTGTTGACACAAGAATAGGAAATAGGTATGATCTTTTATGTTCATAGATTATTGTATTTTTATGAGTATCTTTGCTTGTTCTAACACACAGACCCAATTGTTCAAGTTCTTTTGGTTTTATGGACCTAGATGGAATAACGATATGGTCTATC
>JAJZDT010000090.1 GCA_021851535.1 Microcaldota archaeon
GGATTTGTATGAATTGCCCTATAAGAAAAGAATGCTTAGATTGGGCTTTGTCTAGGGGCCAAAGAATTGGAATATGGGGTGGAGAATATTTGGAAGATTATTATAAAAGATCTAGGCGGTATAGAAATTAAGATTTCTTTTTTTGGAAAAACAAGATATAGATTATTTCTAAAATACCAACGGAATTTAATATAGCTAAAATAACAAACCATCCAATTTGATCGTTTCTTGCTGCTTTCCAGAGGGCAATAGCTTTCCAAATTAATTCCCAAATTGCTAGAATTGCAATTAAGGCAATATCTGTATGACTAAAATTTAAGTTTGCGCTTGGAACTAATATATTCATATTAGACATTATATACCTATTCTAGAGATTTTTAGGCTACCTTGTCTTTATATATGTATTTTCCACCTCTTAAGTAGGATGCTATGGCCGCTACTAAACAGGCCGATATTGCAAACGTTAAAACTATTATTAAGCCGTGTTTAAAAGGTTGGCCAATAATTTTTGGGAAGAATTCTTTTGAAGTTAAACGACTGGCGGCTTGAATATTTAAACTGCCTAAAACTTTTGGTCCAAGTAAGGTTTTAAGTGGATTATAACCTAGAAAAGCAGCAAATAAATAACTCACAGCTGGTAGATGAGCAAGATTAGCGGCTAACACGTGTGATACGCCATTAGATGTTAGGGCTTGATATATACTTTTAGGCACACTTGCACTTAGGCCAACAATCATCAGACTAAAAAATACTCCGATTGAAAGAGGCATCCCAACGTTCTGAAAAGTTGCTCTCATACCAGAAGCAACCCCTCTAAATCTTGATGGAACTGAATTCATTATGCCGGCAGTGTTTGGGGAAGAAAACATCCCGAACGAAAGTCCGTTGATTACAAGAATAATAGCGAATTCCCAATACGGAAAATCTACTGGCAGTAACATCATAAGAGCGAAACTTCCAGCTGCTAAAAGCATACCTCCAGTCGCAAAAGGACGTGCACCGTATTTGTCGGATAGATATCCTGATAACGGTCCAGCTATAAGAAATCCTATTGTTGTTGGGAGCATATATATACCAGCCCACAAGGGAGTTTGAGCAAAATCATAACCATGAAGTGGTAGCCAAATACCTTGAAGCCACATAATAAGCATAAATTGGAGCCCCCCTCTACCAACCGCAGCTAATAATCCGGCAATATTCCCCGCCGTAAATGCTCTTATTTTAAATAAACTTAAATTAAACATTGGTTCTTTAACTTTTCTTTCAAACAAAATGAAAACTACAAGGAACGCGATTCCGATGCTCATCAAAGTCATTACTAGAGGGTCTCCCCAGCCCATAGATGAATCCCCGTAAGGTTTAATCCCATAAGTTATACCTGTTAATAAAGTTGCTAGACCTAAAGCAAATGTAATATTACCTATCCAATCGATTTTTGCAGGGTGAAAAATATCTATTTCCTTAAGTGCTATATATGACCAAATTATCCCAATAATTCCTATTGGAACATTAAATAAAAATACCCATCGCCATGAAAATTGTGCTAAAAAACCACCAACTAATATACCTATAAAAGATCCGGCCATTGCAGAAATCTGGTTAATTCCTAGCGCCATCCCTCTTTGATTATGTGGGAATGCGTCAGTTAATATAGCAGCTGAATTTGCCATTAGAAGAGCTCCTCCAACTGCCTGAATCATTCTAAAAATTATTAATTCTAAAGCTCCGGCAGTTCCATGACTCCAAGTTAGTGAAGCCGCTAAAGCTCCCAGAGTGAAGATAACAAAACCTAAATTATACATTTTTACTCTACCAAACATATCCCCTAGTCTTCCTAGGGTCACAACTAATACGGCCGTAACCAACATATAACCCATTAAAATCCAAAGTAAATATACAAAACTACTAGCACTGAGTGGATTGATATGAATTCCTCTAAAAATTACAGGTAGCGCAATAATTAAACTGGTGGCGTTTAAGGAAGCCATTAATATGCCAAGTGTTGTGTTTGAAAGCGCTACCCACTTATAGTGAGGGCTTTCACGATTTAAGTTTTTGAGTACGCTTTTTATCATAATTATTTACTAGATTCACTAGTCCATTGATCAAGGCTAACAACTTCAGCCTGTCTTGGGAAAACTTTATTAATTAGTAAATCATGAACTTCCTTGTCGCTATCGGCACAACAGTCCGATATAACGCTTATAATATAATCTTGATCGGCAGCATATCTTAAAGTACTTAATACTACTCCGCTTGTAGCGATCCCGGTTAAAACTAATTTTTTAATATTTTGAGCCTTTAATATCATATCTAGATCGTTTCCAGCAAAAGCACTCACCCGCTTTTTCGTGATAACTAAATCTTTCTTAGTCACCTCTAAGACAGGACTCGTTAATGGATTTTCGCGGTCCATAGAAAAATCATCAGATCTTTCTTTTAATGAAGAAAACATTTTATTATTTGGGTTTAATTCAGGGTATCCCTCTCTAAATCGAACTACTATATAGATAACTAATATTTCTTTTTGATGGGCAAAATCTACGGCTTTTTGAACTTTTTTTAAATAATCCTCTTTATCTTGGTTAAGG
>JAJZDT010000146.1 GCA_021851535.1 Microcaldota archaeon
ATTAATCCGATTTATCTCTCGAGATAATTTTAATGGTAAGAAAACCCTATAGTAGTCATAAAACATATAATACTCGATAGGATTTAGCTCATACTGTCTCTTAACGTCAACTATTTTATATTTTTCTTTTGCAATAACTTGTCTAAACTGCATCTCGCGTTTTTTATTATTATTAACAAAGACTACAGAATACCCATATCGCCCAGGTATATGGGTTAAATATTCTTTTCTAAAATTTTTAGCATTATATATTGGATTAATCCACCAGTCCCAAGAAGGGAGGCAGTACATATAGTCCATATTTGAAATCATTTCTACATCATCGTCATCCCAAAGTATTCCGTCGTATAATTTATTGTTATCATTTTTAATTACGTATGTAGCTTTTTCGTTGTTTCGTGTGCAGTTTATGCCACATATTAAATTATCAAAGTTTCCTTCATCCATAAATGGTTCTGTGAATTGCTGGAATAATTCATCAAAATCTTTATTATCAATATTTGGGAGATAATTGTCCTCATTATTTTTTACAAGATATTTAAGCTCTTTGTCTAAATAATTATTTTTTAGTAGATAATCTAATAACTCTGCGTATAATTTCTTTAATTCGGGGAAATATTCAAAATATTTAGATTTATGTTTTTTGAAAAATTCTTTTGTCCACCCATCCCAATCGTTTTTATAGTCTAGCTCTTGGATTATGGCGTCTAGTTCATCAACCAATTTAGCAAACTTAGATTCTATTGTTTTTTGTTCACTAAATTCTTTGAACAAATCTACATATTTATTTTTTAAAGAACCCGGTAGTTTTTTAGATAGTTGCATTGCTTCTTTTTGAAAATATTTATCCTCGATTCTATCAGACATTCCTGGTGCCAACGGTGAATCACCTATTTTAATCTCGATAATGTCGTGGTACATAAGCATCTCGTAAATTTTTAATCTGTCGAGTTTAATATTTAATTGTGTAATCAATAGGTCGGCTAGCAATAGACTGCTCCAAGAGTGTTCAGCAGAACTTTCTTTTCTATCAACAACGGAGTTTAGCCTATAAGTACTCTTAAGCTTATTCAATATCTTGATCTTGTTTATGTCAGCTAAATTGATATTCATTTGTTCTGGGATCCTAGCATCTTATAGTCTTCAATTATATACCTAGCCGAATCTTGTATATGACCGTATATGCTTGGAGTAATCTTATCAGTAAAAGATCGCCTTCCCAGAAAAGGATAATCGATTACCAAAGGATTGTTAGTGTAAATATCAGCGTTTTGACTGAAATTAATTCTAAGGCTATCATCATTGGCCAAATGGTTGATGCAACTATCAAAATCCCTAAAATACAAAGACATCATCTCGCAACTTATGCCCTTAACTTGCTTATATACACCAATTTGTTCGAAAAACTCTTTTAGTAAAATAACAGTGTAAGCATGATTATCGATTTTATTTAAATTTATAAAATCTGATTGATAAAAAGCATCTTGTTCATAAGCCTGAACTTGTCCATTAGGATTCACCATGGGCACTAGAACAAAATTATATCCTTGGAATTTCCCACAGACTCTAACATATCCATGTGCTTTATTTTGATTTATTTCTGTTAAGTCTAAACCAGTGCGGTGTATTTTTTTTATAAAATCTTCATTCTCTATTTTGGTTTGGAAAGCAACAGCATAATCTAGGTCTTCATGACCCTTTCGCATTGTACCTGTTGCTGAAGAGCCGATGAGCTTCATCAATGGGTCATTACCCACAAATTCATTTGAAACGATGCCTTCCAGGCAATCCTTAGTCCTGCCTAAAGTCTCCCAGTCGGTAAATCTCAATTCTTCAAATAGCTCATTGTAATAAGCAATTTTTGGATTTCTATAGATTTCGCCTAATGACATAACTATCCCAGAAAAATCCTTAAATTATTGGTATACTCTTCATATTCCGGCACATGCACAAAATTACAAATATATTCTGCGTAGTCATAAGAAGTATGGGTTTTGATTACAGCGCTAAGTTTCTTTCGAAAATATAATTTTTGCTCAATACTGAAAGACCTAGCGCCCTCACCAGTAACTATTAGAGCGACCGAAATACCGGTAGTCATATAATCGATCAACTCTCGTTTAAACTTTTCACTTGCTTGATCTTGATTATCTGCTACTACAGTCTCTCCAAATACTCGTGGATTAATAGCAGAGACTTCCTCAACAGACAATACTCTTTCAATACGGTCTATAATCCTAAGACTCTGTGATTCTATAAGGTCATTTAATATTATTTCTATTTGATGAGTTTTTTCAATTGAATCTTGTGGCTTAATTAAGAGTAGGGCGGTTTTGGGGTCATCAAACTCAGGTCTATTATTTACATTTTCAAAAAAGTTTTGTTGGGAAGATTGTCTTTTCTCTATAAAGCTCATTGGGTACCACCATATAATAGAATTTATTATATTATAATAGGAATTTATTGTATATGTCAAGATACAGTCTTCTCCGATGGAAGATCAAACTGAAATGGATATGGATTCTCATGGAAGATCAAACTGAAATTTGCAATAGTAAAGGTGAGCGATCATAATTTAATTTGTGAT
>JAJZDT010000056.1 GCA_021851535.1 Microcaldota archaeon
AACAATCATTCCTCTTCGGCCTCGCGCTGCACAACCCTCCACCTGCCCGGTTTAGGCTCATAAATATCTCCAGCTCTGGCCAGATCGGACAGTGCCCAAAGGATCTGGTTTGTGTACAATCCGGCAAGCGCATTTTGGAGTGCTGGGTGGGGGTCTTGGGTTTCCAAATTCTTCCATAAATATGGAATGTCCATTTTGGTCATTATTTTCACTGCATTGAGTACCCTTATAAGTGCATCTTGTTTGTCTGCTGTTGCATTTGCTTCTGTTTTTTTAGGGGGATTTTCTTGTTGTGGTATGATTATGTGGGTCTGGGTATTTTCTTTTAGCTCTGGCTCGTTCTGTTTAAGTGGAGCTATGTTTTGGGATGGGGTTGTGGTGGTTTTGGGTTCAGGAGCTAAAATTGGGCTGTTTTTTGGGTCTTGCCGGGATTGCCAACATTGTCGACTTTTTTCCTTATTTAATATATTATTAAATTTTTTCTTAAACATATTAAGTAAAGGAAAATGTTGACAATGTTGACAATGTTGACAATTAGACCCCTCTTTTTCTAACATATTGTTAGAATCTTCCATAATTATGGAACATTTTGCATTATGTATAAAATAATTTTTAATTATGTCTTTTTCTTGGACCTCCTCTTTTTGCTTATTTTCCATTCCATAATTATGGAATTCCACATTAAGCCCTTTTATGACCCTTTGTACTACCTTATTTATGACGACACGCTCCTCAAAAATGGCTGGGAAAATCTCATTCAATGTCCTAAAGAAGACTTTTTCAGAAACCATGATATATTTGTTAATTTCACAGTACTTTTTATAGGTATTTTTTAGCTCCGATTTTAGTATCTGGGAGTTAGAATTATAGCAACAAATTTCTTCAAAAAAAACCTTCGCAGTATTACTATATTTATTATACTGCTGCTGCACAAATTCAACAGACTTGGCCCTTGTAAACTCATTTTGGGCTATGAGACGAGGTAGCACATACAACAATAACATATTTAATACTCCAGATCTCTCACTACTACTAATTATATCTTCAAGCATTTCTTTTTGATCCCTTGTCTTCTTTATTATATTATCAAATTCAATAAATAAGAATCGACGATAAAATGCAATAGTATCTTCACTCACAGCCGGCATGCTGTTAGCTGCAAAGTAGAACTTCGCGGAGTTGGTAAACGCAACCCTCGAGCCGAACTTCCGCTCCGCTTCGACACTGCTGCCGCCAGTCAGCTGCTTAAAGTACCCAACAGAGTCGACCGGTTTTGAAGGCAGATCGTCAGCAACATTTGCTATCTTGTTAGTTAGCTGGATCAGCGCAAAGGGCTGGCCCGTAATCGCTGACGAGAGCTGCTGCAATGTTAAATGCGATATATATCTCTCACCATAGAAAATCTCGAGTGCTTTAAGATATGTCGACTTCCCATTCTTTCCAGCCCCGACCAACGCAATGCTGCGCTGTATCGGGTAGTTGGGCAGCATCGGGAAGGCGAAGGCCTCTATTAAATTAATAAAGTTTTCCTCCGTCGATGCAATCTCACCAATAAAATCCAAAAACTTTTCTGGAGCTTCTGCATTCTCATCGAACACTATATTATACATACCCTTAAAGTAGAACTTAGGGCTGTGCGGCAACAATTTAATCTCATACGTTTTTTTATTGAAGGTCAAAACACCATTAGCTATATTATAATATATAGTAGATGTGGCCTCATTTTCAAACATTAAGCTATTCATGCTTGCCTTTTCAAGATATGTCTGCGCCTTAATTGAAAGAATAGTATTGTTTAATTTTTGCGCAGAGATCTTATCATCATATAATATATTGCACTCTTTTGTTATCATAGCAAGAGCGTAGTCCTCGCTATAAACTCCTGTGGTCTCGTCATACATATATAGTATCTGGTCGCGGTCATAGGAGGTTACAAATATGTAGTGCGAGATAAACCACCTCGCTATCGTATTGGGTCCAACAGTGAGCGACACTTGGCTGCACTCCTGGCAGACAGGCGGAATCTTATTAAACGGAACTAGATGCTCATAAAAACAATTTTTACATATAACAATGATCTTATACTTTTCTTTCAGTGCGGCAACAACGCTAAAATCCACGTCAGGATATTTAGTTTTTAACACTGCAAGATATGTATCGCTGCTTAGAGATGCGCGCTTTTCTTCTGGGGTTAAATCATCCCATTGCATCTATACACCTACGCTTTTTTAACCTTATCGATTGCCGACCAGCTAAGTAACTCCTGCTCTCCTGTTGAAAATTCCAATACGATAAATGAGGGATGGATAGCTTTTAACTTTCCATGCTTCATAAATCCGTCGTTCTTGACGACAACAACATCCTGGTCTATAAGAGTAGTTATATCCTTATCCATATTCTACACCAAAAGATATAACAATATAAAGATATTTAAACCTTCTTATTTTATAATTATAACAAAAGATATATATATCTAATTATACATTATATTATTGCAGAGGAATGATATAAGTCCATTTGTAGTCACCAGGATCTTATTCTCCCTCCTCTGCGTTGTATTAATATGAATGAACAACAACTA
>JAJZDT010000114.1 GCA_021851535.1 Microcaldota archaeon
GATAAATAAGATTGCCGAAAAAAACAATTACTTCAAATGGATAGAGATTACTGGAGGAGAGGTATTCTTAAGAAGTGACATTGTAGATATTGCGCGCACATTTTATAAAAACTCCAAACGCCTATACATAATGACTATGCCTACAAATTCCTTATGCAATTTAGATATGGAGATATCTAAGATAGAGGAGATATTAGATCTTGGCATACCGCGCTTTGCAATAACATTAAGCCTTGATGGGTATAGAGAACTTCATGATAAAATAAGAGGCGTAAATGGCAATTACGACAAAGTAATAAACATGTATAAACGTCTTTTGCAACTAAAAACAAAGTATAAAAATCTTTATTTTGTTTTCGGTTACACATTAAGTTCAATGAATCAGGGAAAATTCTTTGAAACATTTAACGCAGTAAAAAGTGATATCCCGAAAATACGATATAATGATTTTCATATAAACCTTGGTCAGATATCTAGCAATTATTATAGAAATGACAGCATGCAGATTGCACCAGATTCAAATAGCGTATCAGAAGAGATATCCAAAATAGTAAAGGCGCGTAAGGGTCAATTTAGCGCAATACAACTAATTGAAAATACATTCCTCAAAAATCTTTCTAGATATGCTGCTACAGGAGTGCCCCCAATAAAGAATAGAAGCATTGAAGCATCCGTATTTTTAGATAGCTACGGAAATTTATATCCATCTATAATGTGGGATTTGAAATTGGGCAATGTACGTGATAATAATTATGACATAACTAATATTTTAAATGGCAACATTGCAGCTGAGGCAAAAAAAATTATCAGTAGGGGGGAGGATCCTAAACATTGGACGTCATGTGAAGCATACCAATCTATAGTAGGAAATATTCCCAGCATTTTTAGCAAATAAATTTTATATAGCTTTTTTTAGCTCATACCAATTAAAAATACGCCTATAGTAATTACCGCAAGCCCAACCCATCTAAGGATGGGTATTTGCTCTATAAAATTTGCAAGTATGAACGCAAACACATAGGATAGACCTCCTATACCATATGCCCAAGTTAAATGCGTTCTGCTAAGAACGTAAAAATATATGCTAGTGGAGAGTAGATAGAATAATACACCTATAAACAAATATAGATATAATGTGTACGATGAAAAGGAAAACGCATATTTGAATAGAAATTGCCCTATAGCGCTCATAAGTGCGCCAAATATAAGCATTAGTATATTGGTGTTTTTTGTTTTCAATTTAATCACTATAATGATATTCCTACGATAATTATACCTATAAAGATTAAAGCGACCCCAATAAGCCTATGCACTGAATATTTTTCTTTAAGTAAAATTCCACTTAATATAAAAACGAATATGAATGTACTAGCAAATGTTGGATACACAAATGATAATGGTGCATCACGCAACGCATATAAATAAACAACAAGGCTGATGAGATACATTAATAGGCCTATAACTACCATTTTATTTTTTGCAAGTTTTATTATTCCCTTAATACTTTTTATCTCGCCTTTTATATTTTTTTTAAAGATTATCTGAGCAAGCGCTGCTATGAAAGCAGCAACAAGTGTTATAAATATAACTAAATATATATTCAATTGATCACGTGTTTGCATGGATCGTAAAAGTGTAGAGTTGTCATTTGCTTCCCTTACAGTAGTACTGACATTAATCACAATAATAGTTTTTATAGTCTTCGGAGGCAGCGTTATATTTTATTTAATTGCAATTATTGCGATCATAGTAGCTGTACTTAATGGATGGATATTATCAAATGTTGATAATAAAGATTTTAAAGTTCCTTTCTTAATAGAAAGACGCATTGCACCTAAAAAAACGCGCGCATCTAGTGCAAAAATTAACAAGAAATAGTTTATAGACAGATTAACATGAACACGCTTATTGTATCAGAGAAACCCAGCGTTGCAGGGAAGATTGCCGCTGCGCTTAGCGAAGGTAAAGCAAAGCGTATATCGAGCAAGAGCAATGTAAGTTATTATGAAATAGATAACGGAGCTGATAAAATATATGTTGTTGCAGCGGTAGGACATGTTTTTACAATAAAACAATCTGAAAAGAATAGGGATTATCCCGTCTTAAAAGTTGAATGGGCGCCATCATACCAGGTTAATAAATCATCTGATTTTACCAAAAAATATCTTGACGTGATAGAAAAAATTGCACCGAAATGTGAGATGTTTATAAATGCATGCGACTATGATATAGAGGGAACTGTAATAGGTACAAATATCATAAGATTTTATGGAAATTTGAGTATGGAAAGCGCAAAACGCATGAAATTCTCAACTACCACAAATACGGACTTAATTAAATCATATAAAAATCTTTTAGAAATAGATATGAATAATTTTTACGCGGGCGAGGCGCGCCACATATTAGATTGGATATGGGGTATTAACCTTAGTAGGGCATTGACGCGTGCATTGCATGGATGGCAGATTGGTAGGGGCAATACATTAAGTATAGGTAGGGTTCAAGGACCCACTTTGGGCATTCTTGCAAAAAAAGAATTAGAGAT
>JAJZDT010000102.1 GCA_021851535.1 Microcaldota archaeon
GCCACAAGAGCGCAAGCAAAGATGCATATTCAGCATATTACACAATTATTAAACCCTGATAAAAATTGCAGCTTAGGAAACGGCATAGACATATTACATCATTTAAATAGGAGAATTTTCGAGCATGAATTAAATCACAGACTTTCAAATAATCGATCTATCATAGAAGTAATTAATCATTTTATAAATTCCTCTGTATTCGTAGTAAACGCTCAAAATAAAAAAATTTTTAAATCAAACGGGATTATCGCAGATCCGTTTATTGAAGAAATCAAACCACTTGCAGATAAAATAAGAAACTTTACTATTATTTATCCTTCCCATGTAAATAAAATTGCGAGCGCTCTATGTCAAATACGTAATGATGATTCTTTTAATAAAAAAATTTATCAATACTTGGCAAATATTTTTGTTATTAATTACAGACCACTAGATGGGAGTGATGTTTCAGGCCGCATTGCCCGCCGCTTATACAAAAGATTTATCCCAGCTGATGTATTTGAGTGGAGTATACTAGAATACGTATTAGCAAATAACATGGCCAATTGCTTCAATGAGAAAATGCAAACTATTATTGATCAAAAAATATCCGAATATGAACTTAAAAGATATTACCTATCTACAGGTGTTAACATAAATGTGCTTTTGCGCATATAAAACGTTTTATCTTGAATGTATCATTGAGATTATTTCAACGATACTAAATGGTGCTTGTGGTATTATTCCATCTTATACAGAATCTATAATCATCTACAATAAGCAAGGACCTGCTTGTTCATAAAATATTCATTTTAATTCCTTTAACATCGAGATTCGTCTATCTACATATCCTACCTTACGCTTATAAAATTCACGTGCCCTTATATTCGGTTCAAATACATCAAGGATAGAATCTGTACAACCTTTATCTCTGAAATATTTTTCTATTCTTGTCATTAATTTTTTCGCTAAACCTGTACCCCAATATAATTTTTCAATATAGAGTTCAGCCACTTCTCCTATTTTTTTATTGCCTACTTCTATCTTCTCCGTTTTATTTAATTCTGTAATTAAGCCAACGACGAAACCTACAATTTTCCCTTTATGTTCTGCAACATAGAAAACCCCATTCTGTTTCACTATTTTTTTAAGCGTATCACGAAGATAAACATATCCATAGTCTGCATCGATCAAGATATTTTTTCTTTTAAGTCGCTTTAATGTATCAATAGAGGCAAGAAAATCTTGAAAATCCTCAAACATAGGAGCTACTCTTGCCATATCTTTTTCTTCTAATTTACGTATTTCTATTCCTTTATGTTGCTTTTTTTTCTTTTTTAGCGGTTCTTTTGTCTTAACTGTCATAAAATCATTTCTTTTCTATTCGGATTTTAACCTTTCATTTATTTATTTAGCAAACTCAAGTGAGCGTATGTTTATTGCATCATATTCATAGTTCTTAGATCTTCTGCTACTTTCTTGTTGTCTTCTGTTTTTTGCACTCTGACAGTGAATATAACTAGCCATTATTAACTATATTTTCTTGTCTAAAAACAAATATATACTCATTAGATAGTTGTTCTATTGGTCTGAGGTTGTTGAAAATCCTTTTGTAACGCTGGTTGATAAATATAGATTATAGCCAAATTTTAATTTAACAACACAATTTGGAATTTAAAACAAATTTATTTGCATTTTTTATAGAATTTGTCTGATTGCCGATATATTTGGTTAAATAAACAAAGCTCAAGAGGCAAGAGGACAGAAGATATAAATACTAAAACAGGGTAATATACTTATGGCCAGTGAGATGCTTAAGCGATACGGGCTACAAGGCATAGCTAAGGTGCTTATCGCAATCGGATTGCTATTTGTTCTTTTTTCATGGATCGCATGCATTTATTATTTTGGAATTACTGGAAATATCCCGTTATTTATCCCACCACTTATATTTACTTGCGTTATGGCCATACTGCTTTTGTTAATTAAATACCGATATACCTTATTTGAGAAATATCCGTACCTTATAAATCTCCCTTCATTTTTTTATCGCATAAAAGAACGAAAAGGCTCAAACAACCATAGCATTGCGTTTAGCATGATATTCACAGTACATGGGCTGGTAATTGCTTTCATGGGAATATTAAGTTTAGTATTAACAATTAGCATAGGTTCTGGCATGCGTTCAAACATTCATGGCTCTGCATCCCCCTTCTTTTTATACATATATTTGACACTAATCGCCATTCTGATTATATCTGTGCTATTACAATACCGCAGAATTTACATAAAGCTTGCTAAATGAATCGTAAGAGATTAATTCTATTGTGAATGTTTGAATGATGTGACTGGGCATTAAAAAGCCACGCATGCAAAAGGCACGCCAAGTTATACAAATAATATTTGTATTTATATAATCTTGTTTAAATTTGATAATCAATTTAACAAAGTGAGTGGGAAATCCCACACCATTCATGGGTGGGATGAGAGCGAACCGCTGTGATAGGAAGTATGATGCAGATAGGTATATATTATTGCAAAACAAAAGGACATGTAATGGA
>JAJZDT010000005.1 GCA_021851535.1 Microcaldota archaeon
CTCTGAGGGATCGTATAACCAATTAATCGGTGATACAGAACTATCTCCACCAATATATCTTTGCATCGACTGTGTTTCGGCCTTTGGGCTTAACTTTTGTCTTGAATTGTTATTTTTCGTATCAGACGCTTTCTTTGATCCTTTCTCATCTGACTGCTCTCTTCTTATCATGCTCTTATAATTAGAGCTAGTTTTTTTTGTTACCATTTAATCAACTAATCGGTATCTGGATATATAACAGTTCTTGGATCAACTTCAAATGATTCAACACCACTATACACATCATCTAGTGATTCCTCTGGAGTATTTCTACGCAATGGCACCTCTCTAGGAAACTCTGGAGTATCTGAAGTTGTCTTCTTAGATGACTTGTCATTTGAACCAATTGGTATAAATTTTTTGTTCATAATCCTAAATTATATCGATATAATATATATACTTTTCCTGCAACGTGGCGCAGATGTAGGTAACATATCCATTAATTATGATAACGAAAAATAATTAAAAGAAGAAATTTACGTAAAATTTACTATAAAACTTGCAATGGGGAAGGGAATGGACTTGTATGCCATATGTATCCACTTCCAAGATATACAGAGTACATGCCTATGAATATAGATAATATCGCAGTTATTACAAGAAGGACAAATATTATCATCGCCATACCCTTACGTTTCTTTGCAATAAGAACCATAGATAACATACCAGCCATTCCACCAACTAAGAATACAGATTCGAGTAGTATTAGTATAAGACTGTTCTGCGAAGAATAACTAAACATGCCAGCGCTATAAAACACACCATACATTCCAACAAGAAATGCTGGTATTCCTATAAAGCTATTCTCCATTGTATCGTTGCTCTTTATCTTAACCACAGCAATTATAACCGCAAGAATGCCTATTATTGTTGTTGGGACAACCATCGCCTGATCTAAGTTAGAGGTAGTTGCATAGGATATATTGCTCAAAGCGGAATCCGTATTTATTAATGAGATCATTCCGTATACCACAAAGTATAAGCCTATCACTAGTATAAGATAGCTAAAGGCATTATTTACCTCGTCAGTCTCCTCTATCTTTACATATTTTATGCGTATATATTCTGCAATACTTATGATTAATATAGCAAACAATATGAGATTAAGTGGTACAGCCCCACTTAACAAATTAACAGATACTACCATCCATTCACATGCTATAACTCAATAGAAAAGTATTTAAATTTGTGAGTTCCTTTGGTGAATAGACATAAATATCTTCTTCTACATAGATAACGCCCTGTATAATAGAATAGTTTGATGATGATATGACAAATAATAAATTTCAAAAAAATGAAAATAATAAAAACAGTACACGAGGTATTGCCGCAATCGCATTAATGCCTGATGATCACCTCAATATTAATGGATGGACTAAATTTTGCAATGATCTTGTTGCGTTTTGCAAAACCAATAATATGGAGGTTATGGGCACATTCCATAAATATATATCCAAATTCGATATGAAAAAAATGTCTAAAGATAGCACTGTGAAAATAAACGAGGATATTGGGCATTTTTTGAGAACGGATAGTATTATAGGCCAAAATATTTTTTCAAATGAGCACTTAGCTAATAATATAGCACATATGGTGATACTAATTTATGGAGTTAATCCAGTACCATTAATAAATAATTTTTTAACAACGAAGAATGAATTTGGAGAGATGTGGCTTGGAAGTGTTGCAATGCATGCGCCTACAAGTACATATGAAGTGTCAGATTATATTTTGAATGAATTGAAAATGGATTATAATAAGACTATAATACAATTTTTAGAAAAAAAATTATTTGGAAAATAGGTGCATAAATTGCAATTTAATAAACAAAAACGGAATAGCCAAAAAGATAAGCGCTTATCGCAGCTTATGCGTTTATCATCAGCAATTATTGTCTCTGCTGCCATTTCAGGGTGTGCGATAAATAACGAGTTTGTTTCAAATGGAAATGAATCGCATGCTAAAATTGAGACTAAAAAAGAGCCGGAATACGCATACAGAATAGATTACAGAACGAATAGCTGCATTAATAGTTATAGCACAAATTTCAAATATTGTAATCCTTTTAATACAATGAAAACAAAATCCACCTTAGATTACGAGCTTGACGCTAAATTTAATAATAGTATATACGGTAGCTTACTGCTACCGTTTGAAGTTAAAAAACATACAACTATAAAATTATATTTTTCCGAAATTAATATTGCAACACATACTAATCATATTTATGAGATTAACGCCCCATTTATTAAAAATAATGACCACTTAGATGAGAGCATTATTGCAAATAAGGAGGATATAAAAATAAAGATTGATGATATTACTTTAGGTTGGATCAAAAATTATAATTTAAGCAATTTGACCGGCAGTAAAATAGACTCTAGTGTACCTTTAGATAGATTAAAAACAGGCATGCAGATGATCTTATATTTATATAAATATCCCAATATTCTATCTTTGAATAGCGATATAAAATGTACATTAGATAAA
>JAJZDT010000002.1 GCA_021851535.1 Microcaldota archaeon
TACGTATTTCTCAATGTTCCAACGCCAAATCCCCTATTGTTTTTATGCCTAATTCAATCATGCGCAGCTCAGTTTTTGGTCCTATACCTGGTAGTTTTGATATTTTTTTATCTTTAAGAAAATCGCGAATTTCACCTTCTTTAATAATCATAAATCCATCAGGTTTGGAAGCATCGCATGCCATCTTTGCAAATACCGGTCCAAAGCTTATGCCTATAGTACATGTAAGACCTACCTCATTTTTAATGTTGTTTTTTATTTCCATTCCAAGCGCATATGATTCATCATAGTTCAATCCGATAACTTCCATTGCAGCTTCATCTACACTCATCTGTTCAATTTTTCTATTATAATTATGTAGTAGTCGCATTATTTTATTTGAAATATCACTATAATACTTGTCATCCGATTCCAAATATATAAGATTTGGGCATAATTTATACGCATTTGTGGTTGGCATGCCACTTCTAACGCCAAATTTTCTTGCAATATAATTGCATGTCTGTATTACGCCTCTATATTTTTCGCTCTCCTTAGATGTGCCAACTGCAAGTGGCATACTCTTAAGCTCCGGATGCCTTAGCTCTTCACATGCGGCAAAAAAATAATCCATATCAATAAAGATTATAAGAGCCATCATACCAACTATTAACTACAAATAATTGATAATAAAAGCCTATATACATCTTTACAACAATAATTGGATTGTGGTAAATATGCGTGAACCCGCATTTAATGGGAGTTTTTATCCATCAAACAAAGTTGAGTTATCAAATATGATTGATTCATATATTATTAATGTAGCCGATTTTGTTGATAAGATAGGCGTATACATTATTCCGCATGCAGGGTATGTTTATTCTGGCATTACTGCAGGATTTGCATACGCAAATATGAAAGCTGGTAATTTTTATAAGCAAGCTGACACCGTAATTATATTAGGTCCAAATCATACGGGTATAGGAACGGACGTATCAATATCTAAAACCGATTGGTCTATGCCAAATGGTATATTTAAAACAGATAAAATATTTGTGGATCAAATTATATCAAATTCTAAAATAATAGAAGTAAATGAGGCTGCGCATATGGGGGAGCATTCGATAGAGGTGCAGCTTCCATTTATAGATAAAATAGGTGGCATAAAAAAGAAATTTGTTTTTATATGCATGGCGAATTCAGATATTAACTCATGCATTGATGTCTCAAAGTCAATAATAAAATCCGAGGAATCGCTATCACGAAAATCTATTATAATAGCATCATCTGATTTTAATCATTATGAAAATGTTAAAGAGACAAAGTTAAAGGATAAGGCGCTGTTTAAAAATATATCAAATATTGATTATGAATCATTCAATGCGAACGTGAAAAAGTTAAATAGCAGCGCATGTGGATACGGACCTATAACCGTTGCTGAATATATCGCAAAAAAACGAGGAGCAAAGCATGGCATACTTCTCAATTACTCGAATTCTGCAAATGTGACAAAAGACTACGATCATCTTGTATCATATGCATCTTGGAAATTCGAATAACTATTTTATTTAAGCTCTTTTAATGCATTTATTATCTCATTTACATGTGTTTTCGGATTTACCTTTTCGAATGCTTTAACTACAACACCATTTTTTAATATATACGTATTTCTCAATGTTCCAACGCCAAATATCCCTCTATCTCCGTATGATTCGTAAGCCTTTATGGTTGTACTGTTTGTATCAGATAAGAGCATGAACTTCAAATCGCACTTATTTGTGAATTTTTCATGAGATTTAATATCATCATTGCTAATGCCAATCACGTTTGCGTCCATTTTTTTAAGCGCATCTAAGTTTTTATTGAATTCATTTGCCTCTATAGTACATCCCGGAGTCAAATCTCTTGGGTAAAAATATACAATCAAATATTTGCTCTTGAAATCTTTCAAACTATGTTTTTTATTATCCATTCCATCTAACAAAAAATCCGGTGCTTTTTTTCCTATTTCTAACATACTACCACAATATAAATTTAATTCTTAGACTTATCTCCAAGTGCAGCTCCCAAAATTGCCCCTATAACGACCAAAACAATTTCATAAAAACCTAATATTGATCCTATTAATGCAAGTATACTAACACCAGTTATTGTTCCGAAGATTTTTGTGTGGTTTGTGTAAATATATGGATATGCTACCAATGATATCACCATCCATACTATAATGGTAAATATTATTGCTGATACAAGGCTTGCTATAATGCCACGTTTTACCTCTTTTGAAAGATATCCTATTATTATTCCTGCAAAGAATGGACCAACTATTGGAATTACACCAGGTACAAAAAGCAGCATAATTCCTATCAGTACTATAAGAACCATGCTATATTCTTTATGTTTGTGCCTATTGTTAATGGCCTTTAGCATAATATCACAATAATTAGTTAGTATAGATATTAATAAATACTATAACGACAATCTAATATACTATATTCTGCTATTTGTAAGAAAAGTGCGTGCAATGCAAT
>JAJZDT010000132.1 GCA_021851535.1 Microcaldota archaeon
TATTCCTTATCTGCTTTTTGGATATATTTTATTATAAATGCCATACGTATGCTATTTGGAGTTAGTCCTATCATTTCAAGGATCGTTTTCATATTTGCTACATTAATATCTCTACCACTCGCGATAAGGAAATAATAAACATATATGTAAGCAAGATGGCTTTCTATGTTCATTTTAAGTATCATGTCAATAAAATCATAACGCGGTTCAATGCCAATTGAGTTTAAAAACATATACATGTTTTCTCGTGTTATTTCCTTACCAATAATGCTCAAGAATCCAGCGGTATATATGTATTTTGATATCCCTTCGGGTATGTGCGCGCTTATCTCTTTATTATCTAAAAGTTTTTGAAGCTCCGACATAAGCAATTTATACGACAGTGCATGTATCGATTCTATTACCGATCCAAATGCACTATATATAGCATCGTTTGTAGAAGTAAAAGTTGTATGTATCTCATTGTCCATATTATAACCTCAATTTAAAGTCTTGCTTCATCCAGTGCATTTCTACACACACATGTATGTTGTGATGGAATCTGCCCTATTATATCCCCTATAATCATTTTTATATTCTCTGCGCTCTTTTTTATTGTTTGTGTTACAATTGTTGCAGAGACTGGGGTCGTATGCCATACATCATAATCTGTAATTGTGGCAAGTGTTGCATAACAGATTTGCGCTTCTCTGGCTAAAATAATCTCAGGTACAAGTGTCATTCCTATAATATCCCCCATCATATATTTTTTAAAGAAGAGTGATTCTGCTCTTGTTGAAAATCGCGGTCCATCTATACAGATATAATTAGCGCCGCTATGTGAAATAATGTTGAGTTTATCTGCAGATTGTTTTGCTACCAATCTAAGTTCTGGGCAGAATGGATCTGCCATAGATATATGTACTGCTTCATCATTATAGAAGGTATTATCCCGCGATTTACTTACATCAATAAACTGATCAGGAAAGACCATCATACCGGGATGTAAATTTTCGTTTAAACTTCCAACAGCACTTGGTGCAATAATTCTATCAACATCAAGCATTTTCATTGCCCATATATTTGCTTTATATGGTACTTTATGTGGTGGATAAGAATGGTGTTTTCCATGTCGTGGTAAGAATGCAATTTTTCTACCATTAATACTACCAATAACTATACTATCTGAAGGTTTTCCAAATGGGGTTTGGGGTAATGTTTCTTCAAAGTTTTTAAGCAATGTGCTATCATATACCCCAGTACCACCAATTATGCCAATGCGCATATCCATATTCATTCACCTAATATTCAATACATTTCTGAACATGTATTTATCTAACTGCGTTATATTATTAATTTCTAAAATTTTATTATGTACTTTAAAACAATGGCATATAGATTTTAATTATAAACTTAGACTAAATCTATAAAATTTAAGTGTCATTTTGGAAAATAATAGTCATAAACTATTTATATTATAAAAAGTATATTATTTCTTGATATTATGCATATAAGCAGGAATGATGTTGCTTTGGAACATTCAAAAACATATACAAATTCAAAAATAATAAATATTAAAGCACATAAATCAACAAACACTTTTTTATGTGCATTAAATAAAGATCAAAGAAGCGCATTTATTTACAACGCATTACTTTTTGAACATATACAAATTTCACTAGATGAACTAGTGATGAAAATATACACGAATCAAGCGGCGGCATTAATTCTTACAAGGCAAAGGCCAACAATAGAATTAGACACATTCTTATTGAATTGCGATAAAATTTCAAAATGTTTTAATGATTTTCATTTCAGATTGCAAGAAAAAAGAAGATGTACCGTAGTTAATGCATTAAATGATCCAGTTTTGCTTGAATTACTTCTTAATCATGACAAAAATACTACCAAACCTGCTATATCAAATCTAAATTGGAGGTTTTTGTTGCACAGGCGCACATGATAAATATATTATGAGCGTTTATTGTTTTATGAGAATACGCGATGTTCCAGAACTTCTTTTAGCATCCCGATGGATATCAGGCCCTAGAATAGAAGATGCGATAAAAATAACGCATCGTTTCAACAAGAGAGGCGCGCATGGAATGATAAATTTTTTAGGCGAAGGCAATAAATCCAAAACTCAAGTAACAAAAACTGTAGATGAATATATATTACTGTTAAAAGAAATAAAAAAATCCAGAATCAACGCATGTATCTCTATAAAACCAACTCAAATAGGTCTTTTAATCGGATGTAATGAGGCAATAAAAAATTATTCAAAGATTGTGGAATATGCAAAAAAATATCATATCGACGTATGGCTCGATATGGAGGAATATCAGTACGTAAATTCAACAATAAAAATATACTATACAAAAATAAAATATCCAAACACGGGCATTTGCATACAATCTTATCTAAAGCGCAGCATTAATGATGTTCAAAAGATATCTTTAGCTGGTGGACGTATAAGGTTAGTTAAAGGAGCATATAAAGAGTCAAGAAGCATATCCTATCCTAAAAGAGCTCTTTCAACAAAGAATTATGTGTTATTAATGGAGTATCTGTTTAAGAACTCAAAAAATTTTATTATTGCAACCCATGATATAAATATGGTAAGTAAAGCAAAACAGTTATCCAAAATTTATAATAATAGAAAGTTTAGCTATGCAATGTTATGCGGAATAAGAAATAAAGACGCGATAAAACTTGCATTGGCAGGCAACAACGTCTATATATACATTCCATACGGTACACAATGGATTAAATACGCCAAAAGACGCTTAAAGGAGATGAGCAATCTTAAACTTATCATAAGATCACTTTTTAGCATGCAGACTATTTAATCAGCTAACTTTTGTTGGAATATTTTGCAATAAGCAATTCTATAATATCAAGTCCTTTATCTATAGAATTTTCTGATATGTCAAAAGGTGGTATAATTCTAAAGGAGCTCTCACCGGCAGGCAGCATAATTAATCCATTTAGGAAAGCATCTTTTATTATCATATCTCTCTTAGTTTTCGCAGGCTCTTTTGTTTTCTTACTCTCAACTAATTCAACACCTATCATAAGGCCAAGTCCCCGTACATCTCCGACAATCTCATATCGCTCTTTCATGTAATTAAGCCTCTTCATGATGTGTCTGCTTTTATTTTTTATTTGGTATGATATTTTAGAGTGATGTTCGTGTAAATATTTTAATGATTCAAGGCCTGCCCTAACGGAGAGCAAATTACCTCCAAATGTGCTTGCATGTGAACCGGTTGGTATATCTCCCAAACTTTTTTTTGCAATAGTAACCCCAAGTGGAAGTCCACCACCAATTGCCTTTGCCATGGTGTAAATATCTGCAGTTATGCCAAAATTATCAAGTGACAGAAATTTACCTGTTCTCATAAATCCTGCCTGTACCTCATCTGCAATCATAAGTGCTCCTGCGTCATGCGCGATCTTTTCTAATTCTTTAAAATAATCTTTAGGCGGCACAATATACCCGCCTTCTCCTTGTATTGGTTCAAAAAATATTGCCGCAAGCTCATTTTTTGGGAGTTCTTTGGAAAGTGGATATTTTTTAATATGATCAATACATGCTAGTCCACATCCTGGATATTCAAGATTGAATGGACAACGATAGCAATATGCAAAAGGGGTGTGTATGACATTCGGGAAAGGCCCGAAATGTTCTTTATGGATTGTTTTGGATGCCGTAAGTCCAAGAGATCCCATCGTGCGCCCATGAAATCCATTATAAAATGCGAGTATATACTGTCGTTTTGTTAATATTTTGGATATTTTTATTGCGGCTTCATTAGCTTCCGTTCCGGAATTTGAAAGAAACATGCGCCCAAATCCTACAGGCATAAATTTAATGAGTTCTTCTGCAAATTCTATTGGGAGTGCAGAATAGTAATCCGTGAAAGCGGAATGCATCATTACCTCTACTTGCTTTTTAATTCCCTCGCGCACATGATTATTTGAATTTATACCTAAATTATATACTGATATAAAACTTGAAAAATCAATGAATTTTTTCCCATCTATATCATATACGAATTCTGCTTCGCCATGTGATGGCACGAAATCATAATTCACTCTTGTTGTCGTAAAAAAAAGTTCTTTATCTTTCTGTATAATTTTACCAGCTTTTGATTTGTTTTGGTTTTTCATACGTGATCCATTCTAAACTTTGTATATGTTCTAAGTACTGCGAGTGCTTTTATTGCATTCTCTGGAGATGTATATACAGGAACTCCAGAACTCTCCATCATATTCTTATGCGCTTGCGTGTAACTTCCTCCAGGGCTTACTACTAAAAGTGGTTTTTTCATGAGTGTTCCATAATGTATAAGTGTAGCGGCGACACGCGAATCTGCTCCTGGTGTTTGGAAGAGCGCAATTACAATGATGGCATCAATCTCTTCCTCATTCATCATTACGTCTAGTGCAGCGCCAAAGCGTTTATCATCAGCGTCACCTGCCATATCTAACGGAAGCCTAATATTAACTATTTTAGGCATTACTTTTGTTAGTTTATTCACTGCTTCTTTTTTTAATTGCGGAAGCACAAACCCATTATCATACAATGCATCTGTTGCCATAACTCCTGTACCACCACCATTTGTTATGATGCCTATACGATTTCCTTTTAGAAGTGGTTGGGTATCAAATATTTTAGAAAAATTAAGTATTTCATCAAGACTCATTGCTTGTATAATTCCGCTTTGTTTGAATACTGCTCTATACGCTTCATAACTTCCAGCAAGGGATGCAGTATGTGAGTGCGCAGCGGTGGATCCTGCCTTAGTTCGTCCCCCTTTGGCAATCACTATTGGTTTTTTCATACTCACTTTTGTTGCAGCCTGCATGAATTCCCTCCCACGTTTGACGCCCTCTATATAAAATACGATTACTTTTGTATCTGTGTCCTCCCCAAGATATTTGATAATATCCACTTCATCTAGATCAATCGCATTTCCATAAGAGATAAATTTAGAAAGTCCAAAACCCTCACTAGATATCATATCAAGTACTGAACTACCAACCGCTCCGCTTTGAGAAGCAAAACTTACTCCTCCTACTCTGGGCCTATCAATTTTAAATGTGGGTAAGAAGAGCGTATCTACTCTCGAACGCGGATCCATTACCCCAAGACAGTTAGGTCCTACAAGCGGTATATTATTTTTTTTACATATTAAAAGAAGTTCATCCTGTAACTTCGTATTTCCAACTTCAGCAAATCCTCCACTTACAACAATCATCGATTTAACTTTAGCATTTGCGCATTCCTGAGCAACTTTCGGAACAACTTCTGCAGGAACTGCGATCACTGCAAGATCAATATTTTTTTTAATATCCATAACGCTCTTATATGCTTTAATACCAAGAACGCTAGAATCATTCATGTTTACAGGATATAACTCTCCAGAATATCCAACATCAATATAATTTTGCATTATTATGTGCCCCACTTTATCTGGATTATTTGATGCACCTATAATTGCAACGCTGCGAGGCTTCATTATGTAATTAAAACTTTTGTATTTATTATCTTTCATAAAACCACACAATCAAATTATTACTCTAAGGTCCACTGCCATATATTTACCTTGGTTCATTAAAAGAGGGTTTAAATCAAGCTCTTCTATTTTGTTTTCAACCATCATTTTAGATACTTCCACGAGTATTTTAGCAAGCTCATCTTTTTGTTTTACATCAGATGCTATAATATCTATGGATTTTAGCTCATTCATCATTTGGTATGCATCATATTTTGTTATAGGGCATACCCTAAGCGAGAAATCTTTAAAGGTCTCTACATATATACCTCCAAGCCCAAGGAGTATTAATGGCCCAAACTGCACATCATTTCTTCCACCAACAATTACCTCCACGCCATTATCGCTTTTTATCATCTTTTGCGCAAGAATCTTATATGGTTTATATGCCGCTGCATTTTTGACAATTTTTTCAAAGCCTGCATATATCTCTTGTGGTGTTTTTAAATTAAGCTCAACGACCCCGCTTTTTGTTTTATGCAATGCTTTATCTGATAATACTTTTATAACAATGGGCTTACCATTACTAAAATCAACAGCTTGTGACGCCGTGGTTACATATGTACTTTCAACAGAATGTACATTATATTTACCAAGCATATCCTTTGCCTTCATAAAATCCATAAGGGAGCCCATCCTATCACACTCATATCATTTTGAATCTGAAGAGTAATACTACAATAAGAAATATTACGGCTATTATTACTAGTATATACGGCAATTTGCTAGTGGTTGCGCCAGTTTTTATTATTTGAATATCCTCTTTTTCATTAAGTGGCGCTGCAGTTGTTGATTGCTTAGGTGCAAAGGTATTTTGTTGGTTATCTAATTCTGGTATTTGCTGTGTTGTAGCTGTTTGGCTTGCAGTAGTAACATTTTGGGGTGGTGTTTGAGAAACTTGACTTGTTGGTTGCTGCGGCGGTGCTGTTGTTGGTTGTGTTATAGGTGTGCGTTGTATGATTGGTGGTGGAGGAGGTACACTGTTATTCATTGGTGTTATTGGTCTTGTAGCAGCAATATTATTCGATTGTGGCGTTGCAGTTGGAGCTTTTGGCGGCATTGGCACTCCCTTTGCCTGCATGAATCCCTTTTCGGTAAGCATTGTATTTAAAATTCCATTTCTGAATTCTGCTGATATATAGCCTTGCGTTATGAGTTTATATAAATGAAATCCCATATCTTTATGCATCACATTCATCGATACAGAGATATCATTTGCGGATCTTTTGCCATTAGATAATTGGTTTAATATATCTGAATCTAGTTTATCCATCGGTTCATTTATACGTGCATTCATTTGTGCGAGTAATTCCTTGCCTTTGTCTGTTATAGTAATGGGGTTTTGGCTACCAAGCGTTGTTCCAAAATCAATAAGTCCATTGAGTTTAAGTCCGCCTAGAATGTTTGCTGCATCAAAAAAGGAGGAGTTTATTATTGCACCAAACTTTTCAACAACAGAATCAACACTGATTTTTGTCAATGCAAACATATCAGAAAAATTTATATCATCGTTCATTATATCATCAACAAGTAGTTTACTCTAATCCAAATTTAATATAGATGATAATCTTTTTATATATTCTTTAAAATTAGGATCAACAAAGACCAATACTATAAACATATTATCCTGCCGTTTATTATGTAAAATTTAGTATATCTCCCCTTAGAAAAGCAAATAATGTAAATTTATCTATTGGTAAAAATCTATCTATCTGTAATAGTTTAATAATTTGAAATGAGTTGTAAGACAAACACAGATACAGCATAGTTATTTAAATTTTGATAACTCAAATTTATTGGTTAATACATGCAATTTAAATTTTATGGCGCAGCACAAGAAGTTGGGCGATCTGCCATCCTTTTCAAAGATGAGCGCTCAATTATGATGGATTTTGGAATTAAGGTAAGTGCAAAAACAGAGTTTCCTGTAAGTATACCAAAAATCGATGCGCTTATACTAAGCCATGCCCATATAGATCATTCTGGGTTTGTTCCGGCTATATACAATTACTCACATGTTCCAGCCTTTGGCACAAAACCAACCTTAGAACTATCTGAGCTATTGCAAAACGATGCTATAACCGTTGCTAAAAAACAGCATACAAAGCCCAAATACTTTAAAAAACAGATAAATAATTTCAAAAATAAATATACGCAAATACCCTATCATAAAAAATTCTTTTATGGGAATTACGATATTGAATTTTATGATGCCGCTCATATATGCGGTTCTGCTGTAACGCTTATAGAGCGTACTAAAGCAAAAAATAACAAACGAATAGTGTATACTGGAGATTTCAAGCTTGATGAACAAACTCTTCATAAAGGGGCGGAAATCGTAAAAAGTGATGTCTTAATCTTAGAGTCAACATATGAAGGCAAAGAACACCCTGATAGAGCGCAGCATGTACATAAACTAATAGAGGAGATAAAAGAGGTATTAGATAATGGTGGCAGCGCCCTCATACCTGCGTTTGCGGTCGGTAGGAGTCAGGAGCTTCTTGCAATATTATATCAACATGGCCTTGCAGATCGTGTGTTTGTCGATGGGATGTGCAGAGCTGCAACAAAGATTGTGGTGAAAAATCCAAAGTTCATAACAAATCCTGAATATCTTATGCGCGGAATAGAGGAGGCGACATGGATTGATGAACCACGCATTAGAAAGAACGCGCTCGATGAACCAGGAATAATACTTACTACTGCAGGGATGTTAAATGGTGGGCCTGTACTTAATTATATACAAAGACTTAATGAAGAATCAAAAGTGTTTATTACTGGATATCAAGTAGAAGGTACAAACGGTAGATTACTTATCAACCATGGTTATGTAAATATAGACGAGAAAAAGGTACCAATAAGAACGCCTGTAAGTGTATATGATTTCTCTGCGCATGCCGGAAATAAGGACCTTTATGAATATGTGCGTCAGAGCGCTCCTAATACTGTTATATGTGTACACGGAGATCAAAGTGCAACAACGCATTTTGCGCAAAATTTACGTGAGGAAGGATTTGATGCATATGCTCCAAAAATTGGAGATACAATAACAATAAAAGATTAAATTAAATAAAATAATGATTATACTAATATGTTTGTAATGGGGAAATCTTTTTATCTTTTGCACGTATTATAGATATGACCAGTTGTGATAGAATGCCTGAGAATACTCTTAATATGGGAATAAGTCCAGATGATGAGGAGATATTGCGCTTTATAGAGGGTGCAAAACCAAAGATCTACGTCGTTGGCACTGGCGGTAGTGGTAGTAATACTGTAAACAGACTTTCGGAAATTAAAGTAGAGGGTGCAACATTAGTTGCAATGAATACAGATGCACCACATCTTGTTA
>JAJZDT010000133.1 GCA_021851535.1 Microcaldota archaeon
TAATAGGAGCACCAAATAAGGGCAAAAGCACGCTTTTCTCTGCCATAACATCAAATAATGTTGATATTGCAGATTATCCTTTTACCACAATAGACCCAAATAGAGGTATTGGATATGTAACACATAAGTGTCCTGAAATTGAACTTGGAATAAAATGCAAGGCACGAAATTCCTTATGCAGCAATGGTACTAGAAAAATACCAATAAACATAATAGATGTCGCAGGACTCGTAGAAAATGCGCATGCCGGAAAGGGTATGGGAAATCAATTTCTTAATGATTTGTCATCGTCTGATGCTTATATAATAGTAGTTGACGTAAGCGGAAAAACTGACATGAATGGAAATGCAGCAATAAACGCTGATCCATTCAATGACTATAATATGGTAATGAATGAATTAATTGAATGGTTGTCTGGCATAATAAAAAAACATATGCGCGTAATGTCGAGATCTGAAAATGCGGCAGTTGCGTTGTCAGAAGTATTAACAGGCTTTAAGATCAATAAAAAAAATATAGAGGATACAATAAATGAGCTATCATTAACTAAAAGCAAAATAAATTGGAATGATGATGAAATAAAAAACTTCTCAAAACTAATAATAAAAATATCAAAACCCATAGTAATTGCTGCAAATAAATGTGATAGTGAGGGCGCGGATAAGCGCATAGAATCGCTAAGAGAGCGTCTGCCAAATATTCCCATATTTGAATGCTCCGCCGCAATAGAATTGGCACTAATAAAAGCGGATGCATCAAAATTAATTGAATATATCCCTGGAAACAGCAATTTCAATATAATAGAGAGCGTAAATTTTGAAAAGATGAATGCGCTTGCATTTATGCAAAAATTCATATCAAGAAATAATGGTACTGGAGTGCATGCATTATTGAATGGCCTTGTATTTAACGTACTAAAAGAGATTGTAGTATATCCTGTAGAGGATGAGAATAAATTTACAGATAATTTTGGAAATGTTCTGCCCGATGCTATTTTAGTTAAAAATGGATCTACTGCAATAGACCTTGCAAGAATAATACATACAGAACTTGCCAATAAAATGTTATACGCAATAGATGCACGAAAAAAAATGCGCATATCAAAAGAGCAAATATTACAAGATAATCAGATAGTAAAAATTGTCAGCGCGGCAAAGTGAATAACTGCACATTATTTATTCGCATAATGATGTTTGACTGCGTTGAATTTATTTGTATGATTATTTATATTGTACGCCTTGCCCCAGCAAGAAGAGCGATTATCGGTGTTAGTATTAGCAATATACCTATTGGAATAGCAACTAGATACATCAAAAAATCATCAAATTTAATTGTGCTTAAACCAACAGAACTAACATACAAAAATATCAAATAAATTATGAATATACCTATGGCGTAAACTATTGCAGTATATAATGAATTTATTATACTTAGCCTAAGTATTCTTCCAGATTTTACTGTTATAGAACCAGCGCGTTCGCCAAGCCATGCGGCCACTATCAATGGAAGTATTATCGCTCCTGGAAGATATAGCACATAGTTTGAAAATTTAACCATTATATCTGAGAGTGATGGAAAATAGGGGGCGACCACTAACTCTATTATTACTGCAAGAATCAAAAGCCCAAACCATCCAGTTAATGGCTTTGATATTTCTATTGGTTCATCTATTATCTGCGTATCCGGATTGCCAGGGGTTGTTTTCTTTGTATAACCAACAGAGTCAGATATTTTCATTTAGTATCACTTCAAAAACACAAAATATTTTATTCAATTCCTATTTATAATAATATAATATTTATGTAATAAGGATTAAATAGCTATATACCCTATCATTAGTGTTATTGGTGTATATATGCCTTCACTTATGGGACCGCAATCACAAAGCGGAGTAATGAGCTTTTATGATGCTCCATCCAATGGACCTAAATTAAATCCTAAGATGATGATGATAATCATATTATCATTTGCAATAATAGTGATGATAATAGACCACTTTGCATATCTCTAATTTTAAGCATTTTATGCCGCAAATCTATTTTAAAGCGCATTTGTGCAGTAACATATACAAATAAATATTTGGACACATAGCAAGTATAGGTAGACAAACTACATTAATAGCATTAGTTGATTAAAATGAATTCTTTTACAATACCAATTAGAAGAGCACAGCCGCTTAATGATGTAGCTGTTGCGTTTAGCCTTGATGGATTTAAATTTTTGAGCACGCAAAAAAATGAGCTTACGCGTAATGAATTTAACGAACTTTTGGATTTATCCAAATGGCATAGACGCACACTAATCTTATGTAATACAAGTTTGGTCGGAGTCGACCTATCTGATCTTGAAATAAATTTTGTAAATTTTATAAATGTAGATTTTACTAATACAAAATTTAACAGATCTGCTTTAAAATGCATTTCGTTTGAACACTCATTCATGTTTAAAAGTGAATTTAACGAATCAAAATTGCAAGATGTTATAATCTCCAGATCCAATATGTCGCATTCTATTATGGTAGGTATTGAACTAATTAATGTTCAATTTAAGCTTGAAACCAATTTATTTGGCATACAAACAGACCTTAAAGGTGCACAACATCTAATTCGCTGTGGTAGAAGTGGCACCATACACCAAGAAATAAAATTAATTGATAGCGGTATGAGATTCATTAGATAAGCATCGTGCCCACACAAAATTAATTAGAATAAAGTAAATGAAAGTTTAGTACCATCAAAGTATCATATAATTCTCATGCAATGCTAAAGACATCCTTTCGCACTTCAGCTATATCCCCACTCTCAGCCATAAGATAAAGTATTGTACGCGCACCCTCCTCTTCGATTCCAGATTCCTTCGATATTTTTGATATAGGAGCACTTCCATTCTCTAGTACTTTCATTATTTTTGCAGAGTTCTTTGCTATATATGAGCGTAATCCCACATAAAATTTTTTGTTAAATGCGCGCGTCCCCAAAACAAGCCCGCGCCTTATACTCTCCTCCATCAATGTTGATAGACTTGAGGCCTCAACATCATTATTTAATACAATATAACCTTTGGATTCCAATATTTCCGCATATTTATTCTGCTCTTTTAGCTTTAATTCCCATGCCTTCTCTACCTTAGGCTCTTGTATGCTCTCAGGTACTATCTTTTTAACAGGCTGCTTTGCCGCTGGCACATCCAAAGAATCTGGCCTTTTGAATTTATATTCACGCTTGCCATATAGAAATTTGTCATATATATCCTTTGATATGCTATAATGTTGCTCATCCTCAGGATTCTTTTTAAATAATGTTATAATACCACGCTTTAGCATTGCCTGTAGTATCTTCTGCTCCTCCAAATCAAATATCTGCTTAATCGTATCCTTGGTCCTATTTGAATACCTAATAGTGTCAAGACGCTTTAGAACCGCAAGCTCCTCAGGATTTAATATAACAGTTCTTGCATTGTCAAATTCTTTTGGTTTATGCACACCTTCTAAGCCAATTTTTGCAATTTTAAATGTACCATCACTATCTTTTACAAAAGATACTTCATCCCCTTCATCTATTAACATGGCCTTCGCTACTTCCATTGGTATATATACAAGAAGCTTCTCTCCTTTTTTTAAGATTGTTGGTATATTAACACCATCATGTAATTTTATTACATTAAAACTATATATATTTGAGTGTTATTCAAAACTAATTATTATACCATAACAGATTCCATACCGATCCCATTAAGTACATCCGTAACCATTTTCTTTTGAATACTATTTAACGCCTTTTTTTCTATTATAACAATATCTGGCTTTGGATCTGAATGTATTATCGCGCTATTTATTATGTTTATATTAGTTAAATTGTATTTAGGAAGAATATGTGAAAATGCATATTTTCCAGCTATTGCAAGCTCGGTAAATTTTTTTGGGTAATGTGTGCCGCTTATACCAAGCGCTATATTTTCATATTCTGCTTTTCTATCAAATGAATTTACAATTGCAAATGATAATGCACGTGTATATACACCAAAATCTTCAATGTTTATTGGTCCTCCAAATTCAGTAAAAAATGACCTTTTTGAAATTATTGGACCATGGTGCGTAGCTTCATATGTTACAGATACATTTTCAAATTTACATGATTCGTTTATTGACTGCAACATTTTCAGCATGCCTATAGGATCCGCAACACCAAGATCATAATTATTTTCTGATATCCGACCGAGCGGATGCACAGTAAATGCCAAAACCCCTTTTGAACTTACATGCCTACTTACAAATACAAATTCTTCATATAACTTATCATTAAGATAATCTGAATCGATACTCGTGTTTATCTCAAATATTTCAACTTTATCATCACTTAACTTATTTACATCGCCAAATGATTTAAGAGATTTATAATTTTCTTTTATCTTAATTCCTATATCACGTGATATTTCCTCTGCTGTTGTATAAACTAAACAAGGCATAAAATCACAGATTTCATACGTACAATAAACATATTAGAATAATATAATTTTCTTTAAAATTTATTTACAATAACATAAAAATTAGATGAAATTATATTATTAAAATCTAAATCAGTACAGATACATACATTAAATATATGCTTGTAAAATATATAAGCAATGCAGGGGTAACAAAGCCTGGTCAAATGTGGCAGGTTCAGGGCCTGCTCCCTTAGGGGTTCGAGAGTTCAAATCCCTCCCCCTGCATAGATAAAATAAAAACACTGTTTTGACGAACGTTCTAAGTTGTATAAAGTAGTTATTGTCAAATATTAAGTTTGTGTCTATTAATAGGTGTTAGATAGGTATCGAATCTTATAGTTAGGTTTTTAAATATTTCTAGTGAATATGACTTGATGATGAATATGTTGAACAATGGAAATAGCGGTTCTAATACATCTTAGTAATTCATTTCATTCTTTGTTAACTTATAGTCGACGAGTTTGGCGCTTTTTATAGTTTTGCTTTTTACGAGATTCCCGAATTGCACGCTATGGTTGTTATCAAACAAGCGCACGTTTATACTTCCTATTAGTACTTCTGTGATTATTAGTGAATTTAATTCGATTCCTTTGACATTTAACATTTGTTTTTCAATTACTTCGAGTTCATTTTCATAAACTGGGATTATTAATGCTCCGCCATTTGGTATTCCAATATCAAATATTAAAGAAAAATAATTTGTATACTTATTATAAGCTATAACAATTTTCCGCCATTCATTTTTCGTTTCATTGAATTTATCCCAATTTGTTATTGCAAAGTATATCATTGCAAAATACTTTGGTTTAAGCCCAATAATGTTAATTGTGGGTCTGAGTATTATCTCTTTTTTCTCTGATATTAAATCATCATAAGTATAATGTGAACTATTATATGGTAAATTATATTTTTTATCTATTTCAGAAAAACTTGTTGTGCTATTTTCATTTAGTTCCCTAAGTGTTGCATATTCTTTATATTTTATTGTTTTGTTTTTGTCATCAATTTTTCGTTTATTAATTACCTTCTCTTTTAAGACATCGAAAAATTCTTGCCTAATCTGCACAAGACCATAACTTTCGCTAATAGGTGTTAAGTACCATTTTGACGGATATCGATTTAATAATGTATTTAACTTTTGAATAGGTTTTAGAAATAAGGCAATATTACTCTCTTCTAAATAATATATTATAACATCATATTCTCCTTTGGTTATTATTACAAGTTGTACTTTAGGATCATCTTTAAATGCATCCCTTATGATTTCAGATGTTGGCTTTTTATCTAAAAATTTTATAAAAAACATATATGTATTAAAGCCAATTTTTGAGAGGTTGAATAACTCTAACTCATACCTTATAAAACCTGTTTCTTCAAATTTTTTTATTCTGTGCGTTACAGCAGTTTGAGATAGGCCACACATTTGACTTATATATTTTCGTTGTATCCTTGAATTCATACTCAACGCCATAAGTATCTTCTTATCCGCTTCATCTAAAATTGACTTTTTTGATTCTAAGATGTTATTATTACTTTCAGGAAGTGCTACTGTTCCTCCATGCTCTTTTATAACTTCTATTGCCTTATCAAGCGCGCTTTTGCGTTTCTTTTTCTTCTCAATAAATATACCATTGTTATCTATTCGCCCGAGATACTCGGATATCACTTTACTTTTTTTTGTTTCTTTTATATATTTATAACGATCTTTATATATGCAAAATTTCCCATTTATTACTCGCAACTGTATTTTATATGGATATTTTAACCGTAATTCGTTTAATTTATTAGATACGAGTTCTGGTAGTTCTTGCATATGTGTAAAATAACATGTTAAATATTTAAATCTATTGTTTTTCTATAAGTAAATAATATAATAACATGTTAATTTAATGTTTTTTTAATTTAAATAGTACATATTGAAAATTATATGTTGATAAAAATAGTTTTTTATTGGATAATATATTTATATATCAAAGTTCATAATACTACTATTAAGTTTGGGGGTGTGGAGATATGAAATGTTATATTTCAGCTGAGTATAAATCCCTACCATCGGTCGCCTTTTCCACACCCCCTCCCACCACTATTTACAATTAAATGCGTGTTTTAGATGCTTTTGAACCCGATATATCTGTTGGCTGATTTTATTGGTGTTAAAAAGTATAGATTTAACGAGAAATCAGAAACTAATTATTTTGAAGACAGAAAGACGCGTGTAATAAGATTGTCTAATATATCCTGGCACATAGTATGGGCAGATGAATATGATAATTACATGAAGTATTATGCTGAAAAGAAGGTAATTGGGTGTATAAATGGTGAATAGGAATACAAAAAACAATGTGAATAGAATAAAATCTACCTATATTGTGAGGGATGGCAAGAAATTTTGTAAATTTTACCTTGTGAATCCAAATCATCTATATTTGAGCATCGATGCGCTCGCAGAGCAGCTAATAAGCATGAAGGAGATAAAAGAAATATACATAAATGACACAAATGAAAGCAAGGCTTTTGATGTAATGGTTAGATTCACTAAAGAGATGGAGCCAAAAGCTGTAGAATCATACATAAAAGAGCGTTTAAGCAACAGATATGGAGCATTTTCTTTCAAAAATCCTTCAGGTAATAATATACGTTTACACGGTAATGCAATATCTTAGTTTGCCATATTTTTCAAACATTATTTTTGAATAAATGACAATTGTAATGTAGTTATTGCTAAATGAAGTTTTTAAACAACGTGCACGAAAAACTTCCCATCTTTTGTGAATAAAAAGATATGTTGTAATATAATGCAAATTTTAATAGTTTAAACCCCATACAGTCATTTAAGCTACATTTAAAAATCAGCATTATAAAAACGCCACACTCCTAATTATAAACTAACAAAAAATTAAAATACGGATTAACAACCATTACTATTATTATTTCTATTGTTCAACGCATAATTAACTTGTTATAGTATACTTATATAAATTATTAGTGTAATAAAAAAAGGGCTTAAGTAAGGGATAATATGATTAAAGATTTTTATGAAGTCATTTTAGTAGACTTTGGAGGTATGTTACCTTTTAAATTGGAAAAAGGGGATATTCTTACCAAACAGGAGATTGTTTCCACCAATAACTTAAAAAAATTTATTTTAGATTTAGAAAATCTTTTAGATTATGAATTTATTTATGTCGGATCAGATATATTAGAAGCGAAACTTTTTCATAGATTAATAGCAAAAGACGGGTTATTGGAATTGCTTATAGGAACTCCAATTACTTTAATAGGACATTTTAAAGATAAACGACAAGCAGAACAATTCAAAGTGTCACTTGAAAAGGTATTAAGTAATATTGTACCAGATGTATTACAACCTATGTTAATTGAATCTATAGAAATAAAAAAAGTAAAAAAAGAAATTGTAGCTTTTGAACAAGAACGATTTAAAAAATTGGGAGTGAGTTGAATGGACAATGGATTAATGAGCAAATGGGAAGATTTACAGGGTACTAAGAACAATACTTCAGAAGTATTATTTACAGGAGGTGGTATGTCAGTGAACCCCGATTCGTATACCGCAGGAAAGGAAGCTGCAAAAAAAGCATTAGATGAATTGAAAGGTAAAATGCCTACAATAAGTTATATTTTCTTTTCTGGTGATTACAATCCATATGAACTAACTAAAGGATTAAAAGAAATTTTAAAAGACAGTGAATTTATAGGAGGGATGGGAGATAGAGTAATATATGATGATAAAGTCATAGAAAAAGGAGTTGTAGTAGCAAGTATACAATCAAAATTTTTACATGTAGGTATTGCTTCTGCCGATAATGTTTCAGAAAATTCTTTTGAAGCTGCAAAAAAAGTAACAACCGAGGCGCTTTCAAAGTTATCTATAGATAGTTACATTGATCCATATATGCAAGCACAACGCGTAAAAGTTGGAGATGTTAGAGGTATTGTTAAAGTACCACCATACTATATCCACGTATTTGTAAATGGATTTAAATTACCAAAAATGGGTGAAGAAAATAAAATAATTTTGGGCATTTCGAATATTGTTGGAAGGCAGGTTCCGATTTGGGGTGGTAGTTTTGAAACTGCACTGGAAAAAGTATTAGGTAAATATGAAATATATTCCTTACACTCGGGTAAAGTTCTTAAAGATGGTCTTATAGTATCATTCACTTCGACAAGCACACTATATGGTTATTCAATGGCACATGGTG
>JAJZDT010000057.1 GCA_021851535.1 Microcaldota archaeon
TTTGTTGTTTGCAAGAATCGCAATTTCATGTCTTGAGCGCTTTGAGAGTGAATGTGGTACAATAAAATCATATAAATTGCTTGATATGTCAGGATTTTTCAACACGTTTTTCATCTCTTCTATATTATTTATTCTATATAAACGTTTTCCGTTTGCTCTAATACCGCGTACAGATTCACTATTTTTGTAACCGATTGTAGGCTCTGCTCCCATCATGGCCATTTTTATTCTTTTTTTATTATCAATGCCTCGTTGTTTTCTCCAGCGTTCTTTAACACCCTTTCTTTTTTTTATGCCAAAATTTGGCACATTGAATTTCGGGTGCGTTTTCTTTTTTATCTTTATTGTCATAAAAATCACTCTATTGCGTAATAAACTCCGTCTTGGAAGACGCGTTCATCACGTTTTCTTACTTTGCATGCCATTCTTATGTTTGCAGCAGTTTGTGAAACATCCTCCTTATTAGTGCCATATATTCTAACATTCTGTCCTTTTATTTCAATTTTTGTATCTCCAACAATTTCTGTGTATATAGCCGCACGTGCTCCTAATATATTTTTTATAATAATGGTGTTGTTTTTAACCTCTATTGTGATTGGAAAGTGTGCAAAGACTGCAAGCATCTTTATTTCAAAGTGTTTGTTAACGCCATCCATGTCATTTTTTAATTCTTTTAATAGCGTATTTACTGTATTGTTTGCGACCTTTGCAAGTTTTTTATTTTTTGTGCATTCAATATGTATCTGATTATCCTTTATCAAGACATTCATGAGCTTGTCATTATATACGCGTTTATTCTTGCCTAGGCTACCACTTATTGTGATTAAATTATCTTTTACATCAACGTTGATGCCATTTGGTATTTCTAACATTATAATTACCTAATATAAATTCAATATACATACGCGAGTAATCGTCCTCCTGTATTTTTGTCCTTTATCTCTCTACTTGTCATTATACCTTGGGGAGTTGATATTATAAGCACTCCAAAGTCCCTACTTGGGACGTATCTAGATTCATATTTTTGCAACATGTCCTTATTTATGCTGAATCGCGGTTTTATTACGCCAATGTCATTTATGCGTTTTGATAATTTTACGCGCAATTTCTTTGCATGCCTTTCACTGAATTCCTCATAACTTTCTATGTACGATTCGCGTATCATAGCGTCAAGGACTGCCTTTATCAACTTTGTCGAATCTAAGACGCATTCCTCCTTCCCTACAATTTCATGCGTTTTTATCGTATTTATTGAATTTGAAAATCTATCTACCATAAATATCAACCATTCTTTACAAATCCAAGGTCGCGTGCGACCTCTCTAAAACATCTTCTGCATATATAGAGTTTGTGCGATCTTATGAGTCCTCTGGATGTGCCGCATAATCTACACTTTCTCGTGCCCTTTCCTTTAAGTTTATCCTCAATTCTAACTTTCATTTATTCACACTACATTGATGTTTAACTTTTCCTGCAAATATTTTTTTAACTCCTCCTTTCCTATCACTCTATGTTTTTTAGGAACATATGCGCCTCGTCTCTTTTTTTCTGAAACGCGCATGCCTCCCTTTCTTCTAAATGAAAGATTGACATTCATTCCCATCATGCCTATTTTTGGGTCATACTTTATTCCATCTATATCTATATATTCATGTATCCCAAAACTGACGGCATTATCTGTTATTGCTGACTCATTTATCTTATTGTCAGTTGCGGCAAGCAGTCTTTTAAGCAATTCTTCAACTCCTCTCCTTACAGTGACATATGCGCCTATCTTGCTGCCTTTTGATATTTTGAACGCGGGTATTCTCTTTTTTGATATTGCATCAACAGGTTTCATTTTTGTAAGCAACTCTAGCAATCGCTTGGCGCTTTCCTGTTTTTGTTTATCATCCCCTGTACCAACGTTGATTACCATTTTGTTTATAACAACGTTGCGCATTATATTTTCACTTTTATTTGAATGCTCATTTTTCATAAATATCATCTATTAATTAACTACCATTACATTATCAACAATTGTTCTAAATTCGTCACCATCATTGCCTTCAAGAATTATGACTTTTGGCATATGCATACTGCCATCTATAATATCTTTTATCTTGCCATTAGAACCTACGTGTACTCCTGAGAATACAAAGCACTTTGCCCCATTTTTAAATGGCAATACCTCTAAAATTTTTCTATCAAAGTCAATGACAATGGAATCATTTACTTTTATATCTTTACTGCACTCAAGTATGCTCCCATCATGTAAACTTATAAACATTTTCCCATTTTTAGAAATATATTTGCGTATGACCTTGAATGTTGTGCTTTTGCCTTCAGATTTAAGCTTTTCAAATATTACTTTAGAATTACCATCTATTAATACCCTATAACTGCTATTTGATTTCTTTATGTGTATTATATCATTGATACCTATAGGATATTTTGGATCTGTAACAATTATTCCATTTACGCTTATATTACCATTTTTTATGACTGTTTGTGCATCTTTTGTTATATCTACAATACCCTCTTTTTTGACAAAAAGTGCAAGCGGTATGCTCATATCTGCGCTATGTCTCCCAGGCGATGCCATCATAACATACGCATTCTCTTTTTTATGTATACCTAAATACTTAGGAGCATTAATCGATTTCATATGTCTGTTATTGCCCTTATTCGCCATTTAAAACAACCTCTTTTTTATTTTCTTCTATTTTTGTTGGTAATTCTTTATGCGGTAATTCAGCAGCCTTCTCTTTCGGTGCTTGCTGCACATTTACCTTTAATATAGCTGCACGGATCTTATCAGTCAAATTTAAATCTGTTATATATACGTTACTGCAGCTTATTGGAACATCATATTCTTTGCCCTTCATTGTTTTTCTTTTTATTGTATCTATATAAACAAATCCTTTTCTCATATCAACTCTGATAATTTTTCCGCTCTTGCCAAAATTGGCCCCTGACATTACTTTTACAGTATCCCCCTTACATATCTGTATTGCTCTTTTCTTAATTTTCAATTTTGCTTTGAGCGCTTTGTCGATATGCGCATGCACAAAATGCTGTCTTGCGTGCATAGGTGCACTATACCTGAATTTTCGTTGCTCTCTTGGTTTGCTGCTGCCTATCATTTATACCACTTTTGAGGCAATATTAGCCACTTTTATAAATCTTTCAATTACTTCACGCGCAACAGGTCCCTTTACCTCAGTTCCTATTGGCAAATTAAGGTCATTTATTAATATACCAGCATTATCCTCAAATCTGACACGCATGCCATTTGCTCTTCTTATAGGTTGTTTTTGTCTAATTATAACTGCACGTACTGTCTTTTTAACATATTGTGGGCTACCACTCTTAACGCTGCACACAACTACCTCACCTATTCCAGCATGTGAATATCTGCCCTTTCTTCCTGCTTTACCTTCCTTGTTTATTATCATAATTGTCTTTGCGCCGCTGTTGTCTGCGCAGGTTATTACACTGCTTGGTATTAGTGTTTTAGAAACATTTGTTGCAAGTCCTTTCATAATTATCCCTTTTTAACAATCTTTGTTACTACAAAAGATTTTGTTTTGCTTAATCTTCTAGTCCCTGCGATAATAACATGATCGCCCGTTTTTGCACCAATGCAATCAGGATTGTATGCAGGTATCCTAGATGTCTTTCTTAGAGATCGCTCATATTTTTTTAAGAATATTGTATACTCCCTTTTTATTATAATCGTCTTTCTAGCTTTGTCGCTGACAACAATGCCATCAAACTCATACCCATGGGTTTTAAGACCTCCATGTACCGGACATTTTGAATCATTACACTCCAATAAATCACTTATCATAATCGAATACTTATTCAAATTTAATTGTAAAAAAAGGCGTTAAAGCTGCCTTCTCTGATAGTACTTGAATGCCTTTTCGATCCGCTCCGAAGGGCGGAAGGCAATCTCGCTTCCATCAACAATGAATATATTTCTAGCAGAAATAAATTTAAACCTTGATATTTTCTTTGATACTGTCTTTTCTCCATTTTTTGTCATAATTTTAAGCATGTTCTTGGTTTCATCCAAGACAACGCCGGCCAATCCCTTCTGCGAATGGTCTTTACATTCAATTACACGAACCTTCAATCCGATAAGTTCATGCAATACTATGTTCTTATTATTATAGCCCAACATAAATAAACCTTTCTTTTTTAGCATGTGATAAATGGCATTATATTACGTGTATAAGTGGTATAGTGTTATCTTATTATAATTCTATCAGATATGCTTGTAACCCTGTCGATATCATATGTTATCGTGCTGCCATGGTTTGTTTTTATGGTTATTGTACCGCTATTTGGCTGCACGCGTATGACTCTTCCTATATAAGAGCCCACATCATTAATAACATGTTTGTCACGCATCTTTGCCCTCTTTATCGCCCGCTTTCTAAGTTGCGCGCTGAAGATAGATATACCATATCCAAGCAGTATGAATATGAAACTGTACAAAAGCAATTGGTAAAAATATATCTGCCCTATAAACCATGCGGATATTAAATATAACATTACTACAGATATCATGCCATAGCCAATATATGTACCCTGCTTTATTGCCCTATACCTTAGTCTTTTACTCTCCAAATCTGAAACGCGCCCTGCAACATATAATACTAAGCTTATTGGAAATATTAATAAAAATCCTTCAATTGCGAATGATGCAATGGTTAATGGATCTGTATATGATTTTGTTGCAAGCAAGTAACTTTGGTATCCAAGGGCAAGCGCAATTATTGTGAAAAGTATGGCCCCTGTATAAAAGACAAAGCTAAAGCGTTCAATGCTAAAGCCAAATCCTCTAAATGAAGCGATTAATTTTTCTTCTACCCCAAGTCCTTTTATAATAAGATATGCACCTATAAGGGCGATAGGTAATTGCCAGCCAAAATTAAAATAATAACTTATTGCAAAAAGCAGCATTATTGCGGCAGGGACGCCAAATACGATACGCGCATAATGTGGCTCTTTTAACTTCTCTATTATGGTAAAATACGTATTCTCTATGTCTTCAGCCTGTTTTATCCTTACAATATCCACGCTATTTAATTTTATCCTATTTTTTATTAATGGTACAATTCTTGTGGTATCGCTCGCACCATCGCTGACAAGGACGCATGAATCTATTTTATATCTATCAAGCAGTATGTCTATTTGTCTTGAGAGCTCTGTATCAGCAATAAACCCCTCGTTTTCCGCACCTGTTAAGGTCGCTACATATACTTTATAGCCCATTGATTTTAATTCATCATATTTGTGCACCGCTTCAAACATTGTATTTGAATCTGAGTCCTGTGGGTCAGCTATTGCAAGTGCTGTTGCCGCGCGTACATTTTCCTCCCTTCCTATAACTGGACCGACAATCTTTGTTTTTCTATAAAGATCATTGTCTATATCGGTAGCCAGTACTAATATTCTTTCAGTCAAAGCAACACATTATCTTAACATAAATCAAAAATAAAAGCCTTCCTATGAATTCTTTTTAAATTTTTAAAATACCACTTTATGTTTGTGTGCTATTTTAGTTATTTATTAATATGTGTGCGCAAAATCTATGCAAGCACTGCGCATCGCTTTAGCATAAGATAGAGCGCCACATACGTCGGTACTTCAACAACTATATTATTATACGGCCCAAATTCCATATCATTCATGTAGAGTTTGTTGGCATTACTTACATTTATGCGCATTCTTCCATTTTTGAATATAATAGCATCTTTCATAGGGTCAAATTTCTCTAAATCAGAAATACTCTTTAATTTTTTTGCAACAAGTCCCGTATCCGCATGTATCGTATTTGCGACGCGTATTAAATGCTCTGGGGAGTTTGTGACATTTTTATCTATTGCACTTGTTTGGGATACTGTCATGGTATTTATTATATTCCCCCAGAAATCCGCCTTTTTTGGCACATTTATGCTATCCCAATTCCCAGTAGTTATACCCATTATGACCTCTGCCTTATTTTTGATTAATTTACGCGCAGTTTTTCCATCTATGCCAAGTTTGACAAGTTGCGCATTGCCGCCATTTATTGCTGATATTGTAGTTCTTGCTATCCTTCCGCCCCATCCTCCATCTGTTGGGGTTGGACCTTTTAATGCCTTTAGGCGTTCTCCTATTGTTGGGAATAGTACACGTATATCTAGATCTTTGCCATTAAGATAATCACTTATCTGCTTTCGCGCGTTGCTATTCAAACTAAAAAAATCTCTGTCTTTAACATGTATATGGTAGCCGCGATTACCGCTAAAGTTTATCTCTATATTATTTTTTGAAATTCCAAAATCAGGAATTAGAAATTCCTCTATTGTTTTTAACGCTTCATTTTTGATGGCACTCAAACAGTTTTCACATATCCAATTTCTGCCATGTTCTTTTTGGCAGTTTAAATTAAGGTCTGTTGCGTCTAAATCAAAAACGAGTTCGGAGCCAAGCCATCCTTTATTTTCCATAGGTCGTCCATCAGGATTTCTATAATATGCTGTAGATATAGATATGAATGGCGGCACATCCAAGAGCAAATATCTTTTAAATGCATCATTATTTCTAAAAGCCATGTGCCTTCTTCTTATTTTAGTTTCAAAATCTCCGAAGCCAAATTCCCTTTTCTCTATTTGATCTATTAATACATCATTATTCTGATAATATTCATGAAATTTAAGCCTTGCAAGATCTGCAACTCGTTGGTCAAGCAATGCATCACTCTTATAATATTGATTATGCTGCGTAATAATTATATAATGTATATGTTGAATAACTATTATGGAAGATGAGATTAAGCAGGCAATAATAATACGCAGCGATTTGGAGATGAGTAGGGGGAAAATAGCTGCGCAGGCGGCGCACGCATCGCTTATGAGCTATTTTGAAGCCGAACGATTGGATCCAAAAAAGGCAAAGCTCTGGCTGGACAGTGGGGAGAAAAAAATAGTGCTAAAAGTTTCGGACGAGCAGTCGCTTATAAAGTTATATACTGCTTTTAAATTTAGGCAAATACCATGTGCGCTTGTTACAGATGCAGGCTTAACAGAAATACCTCCAGGGTCTAAAACTGCGCTGGGTGTTGGTCCTTGGGATAGCAAGGGAGTCAATGAGTTTACATTAGGTCTAAAACTTCTTTAAAACTATTAGGTTAATTGATACATTGACTATACGATTATTCTAATAAATTTTTTATATATAATTTATATTGATTCTATGGTGGGCACTATGAAATATTCTATAGCTGAGATATCAGATTTGAGATGGTTTAATTCCTCAAAGGTTAATTTAATACTGAAAAATAAGATTAAGAATATTGTTGTGGAGATCGGGCGCTGTCCACTTGCTACAGAATATGGCAATTGGACGTATATTGTTTTTGGCGATTATATAAATGGAGTGGAGCACGACGTGCTTGTTTATGGCGATTTTAAGAAGGGCGATAATCCAAAGGCGAATATATTAATGCGCATGCATTCTTCATGTAGGACAAGTGATATATTCCATGCATCAAATTGCGAATGCAGGCAGGAGCTGGAAAAGGCAATGTCTGAAATATCAAAAGAGAAAAGTGGCATTATATTATATTTAAATCAGGAGGGCGCAGGCAATGGTTTATTTGGAAAAATAAATGCATATAATAAGATGTTTGAATGGAAAAATGGAAGAGTAGTTATGCGCATAAATAAAAAAACAGGAATGCCTGTCGATGTTCATGAAGCGTATACATCTTTGGGTATGGATCCGGATGCTCGTGATTACTCAATAGCAGGGCGCATACTTAAAAAAATGAATGTTAATTCTGTTAGGCTTATGACAAATAATCCAGCTAAAATAAATGGATTGGAGGCGTTGGGTATTAGGGTTATGAGAAAAGGCATACATATAAAACCTGAAAATAAGATGGTAAAGCATCTTTTGCGCACAAAGGCAGAAAAATTAGGGCATAACATAGAAAAAAAGCATATAAAAATGAAATAACTACATCAAATTTAAATTTCTACAATACGTCTAATCATAACATACTAATTGTTATATTTGAATGTATAAACTAATCTTTTGTTGCGAAGCCATATAACTTATGGAATGCGGTTATGGTAACATGTCAAAAAATTCAATGCGCAGAAAAGATTATAATGAATTTAGAACGGATTCTATAGAATTTAATGGGCGTCGCTATGGGGTAGCGTTGCGTAGGGGGGATAAATTATTTATGCCTAATATTGATTCTACAACTACTAGTGTAAATCAACATGCTCAAAATGTTTCTGCATTAAAAAATGATAATACAAAACAAAAGTCAGATAACAGTCTATCTAAAAGTGTATGGGTTGATTCAAATACTGTTATAAAAAATTTTAATTTAACAAAAAATTTGTTTGAAAAATGTATAAATATCCTAGGATTAAAAGTACAAGACTTTAGACTATTAAGATATAACCTTGAAAATGGCGATAAGATAGTAACATATCTTAGCCCACTAGCAATTAGCCTATTAGATAACTTATTAAATAGAAATTCAGGCCAGTTTACTATAAAGGACATATCCAAGCTATTGCATCAAAATTACAAAAAAATAGAACAGTACATAAATCTAATCTCAAATGAAACAAACATAAATGAATGTTCTGTACATATTACCATTTCTGGTAATATG
>JAJZDT010000096.1 GCA_021851535.1 Microcaldota archaeon
CAAAGATATAATTATTAAACCTGTCTGCAAGCACATACATAAATCTGTTATAACCTAAAACATTATTGTTCTTTGTAAGATTAAGAGTCACATTATATGCATACTGCTCTTTTTGAAAAGTGCTAAAGAGCTCTGGAAGAGAGATAGTATTCCCATTTGTTGAACTAGAAAAGCTAAGCTTGTTATTTGCAGAGTAATAATTTGGCAGGTAGTAACCTGTTATCTGCTTTTGTTTTACCGTTGGCGGAGTTATTGGAACTGCTGTTTCTGTCTGGTAGGCTGCTATTGAGGATACGCCTGTTGGCAGAACTGCCCCTATTTGGACGAATGTGTTAAGCACATAATTAAACAGGTGTGTCTGGTTTATAACCTCTGGAAGCAGGTTGAATATATGACCATGTGATGGAACGCTCTGATTTACGTATATTTCACCTAAAAGTCTATTCGTAAGTATGCTATAACCAAAATGAGGAGTTATAAACATGCCCACATCGGATGCATTTGGCTGATAAAGAGACCTTGATGATGAAATATATTGCAGATATATCGGACCTCCTTCGATGCTCTCATTGAGCGTACTTGATGAAGGGGATATAGATATTGCACCAAACTGTATATTAGTTTGGGTATTCGGGTCCGATGGGAATGTATAGATGCATGCGGCGCTGCCTACAGGCGGCGGATCCCCTTGCGCCTGACCCGTGATTGTTGATGAGCTCCACTGCTGTTTGAGCGTATATGATATGTTATAGGGAATTAAAAAGTATCCTTGTATAGTGCTATGCAAATATTCCGGCTTTGTCGAAATAGAGCTTGAGAGCAGCGAGGGATTTGCCTCCGATATGGTCTGCTGGTTGTTTTGGCTCAAACACTGCTGCTTGCCCTCAATTTGAGCGCAGCCATTGGAGGTTATAGAATTTGCATTGCTTGAACTTTGCGCATTCTGGCTTGCAGTACCTGTAGGTATAAGAAGTGACACCACATTAGGAAGATTAAGATAGCGCTGCGGATATCCTTGCGCTTCTAAATATCCGAGCGGGCTTGGAACTCCTATGAAAGGCCCTTCTGTTAAGTTTAATATGTTCTGAAGCTCGGATCCTGCTTTCGGCTCAATACATGGAGAATTTGGATACTTTGAGCTATTCTGACTTATATAACATAAATAGCTTGTATTTTGGAGCTGGTTTGTTTTCGTGTAGTTGAATATATTTAAATCTACAACAATCAACTCCCTATATGCATTCTTTGATAAGGTAAGCCCTGGTGCAATTGCGGCGCCGGGATTGCTTACAAGCGCAGTTATATACCCAGTATTATTAAAGTCCATACTCATGGTTATATTCGTCTGTCCTATTGGAGGCGCTGCTGCATAACCAAAGGGAATATATCCTGAAGTAATATAAGGGTTTTTGTTATATACTTGCGGACCTATAGGTTGAAAACCATTATTCCCTCTAACACTCGCCTGTGGATAGAGAGATATTCCTGCATGTACAGGTAGAGTGAGCGGAGTGTATGTACATCCATTACTTCCACCTACAGCGCAGTATGTCACATATTTATTCGAGCCAACAGAAATATTAACAGATAATGGCCAACCATAAGGAGGATAAATCACATTTGTGAGCTGCGAACCGCTTGGAGAATTGCCGTTTGGATAGAGTAAGTCGTTAACATTAAACGGATCAATTGGTATCTCCGTTCCGTTTCCGGAAAAAGCGCGCAAAAGCAGAATTTTTGATGCAAGTTTTTGCCCGCCGTCTGTTGTTACATTAAAGCTCCAGTTGTCTAATACATATAGTATGCCATCCGACTCGAAAATGGCTATAGGATGATGAAATGATGGTGAGTCCATTAGCGTTTTTGTATTAAAATATGTGCCTGCGACAGTCGCGCTCCCATACGGACCCCCATTTTTAAGATATTGTGATATATCCAATCCATATGTTGGGCTATTAAATGCAAGTGAGATGTTTCCAAAGTATGTGAGCTCTGCTCCATTAAATATAGAGATGTTTCCATATTGCGCGCTTGCGGTAAATAGGTATTGTCCACCTGGTGAAGCGGTAAACTCGTTTGATGCTTTATAACCTTTCGGCTCGCTTATTGTATTCTGGGTAGTTGCGCCATTCGATGCTCTTCTGCCGATAACTAATTCGCCGCTTGGTTGCTGCTTTCCTAAAATAAATAAATCGCCAGCATAATCCGTTGCGATTGCAGTTGGAAGGAAGTTAAACGAACCTGTTGCGCTAGTAGATCCGAGCAGCCAGCTCCAAAATCCTGATGAATATCCGAAAGCGCCCGCATGCACAGTAGATAGCGTCGATGCGCCGGTAACGTATAGATTTTGTGACTGTGCTAGAATAGAGCTATTCCAGTATGATGCCCACTCGCCCATCCATTTCGAAAGGGAGTTAGCATAGGAACTAGTGCTAATAGTAGGCAGCGTATCTGGCTGCTGGGTCGTCATATTATAATATCCTTGCGGAATCATGCGAAGAATATAAATGTTAGAATTGATTGTCTTATGTATGCAGAAAAGCCCGCAGCTATAAGAATAATTAAGCACGTAAATGTAATCATTTGGAGACTCAGTTATGAACTGTGGATTTTTTATGCTTCCATACAGCAAGCCGCCGCTCACTTTGAAATTATAAAAGAGATGCTGGCTGGCGTATGTTGATGCTTGTGTTCCGGTTATCGTGGCAACCAGCGTATTCGTAGGTGTATCGTATGGATTTTGATTTGAGCTATTTAACGCAGTGAAATTACTTGGAAGTATTGACAACGTATTATTGTAATTAAATATATCACGCGAATTAGTATAGATGGGGAACGGATCTAGGGAATTTTGTGGATTGAGGAAGTTATGAGGACTGTATAGATCATAGGAATTGTTTAGGAAGGTAAACTTATTGTTTATATCGCTAAATGTTGAGGGCATACTGATATTGTATGTAAGATATGGGACAATTGTAGTATTCGTCCATGGTGGCAGCTCCATGTAACCCATAGAATAGGTACAGCTAAAATCAAGGTCCTTACAGTTTCTATATGCCAGCCAGTAATATTTTATACTAGTTCCAAATACAATTGATGTGGGTATGCCCGTTTGCCCTGAACCTCCGCCGCTTGCAGAGCAGTAATATTTTCCCTGATAGTAGAAAATAAATCCTGAACCGCAAGATGAGCCTATGATACCTGTTCCCGAGTAGGGGTAAAAGAATATTTCATTGTAAAACACTCTGCAGTTATATGTGCCTGCGCCATTATTTGCGCAGATGTCCCCCGGAATCTGCACAGTACCGCTATATACGTTAAGATTATTGTATTGATTGCCATTGTAGGTAAGTGTTCCCCCGTTTGCGGATACAAGATAAAATTCATTGTTTACAACAGATATGCCACCATAATTACTACCAGGTGGACATATAACTGTTGCGCCTCCTCTATAAAGAAAATTTGGACAAGTTGGCTGGCTAAATGGACAATTTCCCCCAAAACTTGTAGATCCGGTGCATGGCTGCGCATTGGTAACTACCTGAGTATACGGAAGTTTTGCGCCTCCGACAGTTCCGTAATTTGGGGCAGACGTTGTTGTCTTTGTACCGCCCGCAGATGGAATTATGACGTTTGCATTATGCAGATAATTAACCTGCGCTGTGAATGAATAATCATAGGTATATTTGCAGAACCAGTAATAATATTCATAGGGTGGTACATAAAGCATGCTATAAGTATAAAAAATTAAATTGTTGAGTGTTTTTGATATATATAGATCCTTCACATCCGCATTGCTTAAATCCGCAAAATTTGCATTCCAGCTCCATATTCCTTTTTGAACAGACGAGGGGAACTGTTGAAATACATATGAGTTCGTATTATATCCGTTTGATATGTTGTAGGCATTCTTGCCTTGAAGATTTGACTGCCCTTCATATGCAATATTTTGAACATTAGCGTTCCCGACATTTACAATGTAATACTGCGCTTCTGATGATGCAGGAGTGGATACGATAAAACATATATAATTGCATCCCTTTTCAAATGTTCCAAGATTCATAAATGAGCCTATGCTCCCGAACGCTGAACCTGCGACATTCTTATTTATAGTTGAAAGTAGGGATTGCTCTGCAGCTGGAAGATTAGCGGCGTTTGTTATATCACCAGGAACACCCCAAGTAGTCGTGGTAGTGAGCAATACCGTACTTAACAGAGGAGCAATACTTGCAAGGCATCGATCTCCGCCTATAAATGAATTTTGGGCGGATATAAAATATTCCTGGGTATTTGTTGGATTAGGATTTACAGGACAGGTAATGAGGGATTGTGCATAATTATTATCGTATGCCTGTATGACGGTTGTTACTGGCAATGGAGATTGGATAGGCGAGCTTATTTCCTCTATTTTTCCATTCCCACCATAGCCTAGATAATTAGTGTAAAACGTTGTGTATGCAGCATATGCACAACCACCTGCGTAACCATCGCCATTAAGGCAATAGCCGCCGCTTGTGCCGCCAATATTTCCAGAAGCATATGAAAAATGAATTAAAAGAACTGCAAAAAACATAGTTAAGAGGATGCTAGTGAAAAATCTTTGCAGCTTGTCCATCGCAACAACTCCATCTATATATTAGATTAATTATGCAATCTTTATATATTTAGGCATTTAGGCAAAATTATTGATTAACAGCGTTTTACGGTTTTGTAAAATAATTATTTTTTGGTTGTATCCGAATTGCGTATTTTTGAGAGTATAACTGTGCTAATCTCTATTCCTGTTGTAACTTCAGGAAGAATTGTTCGCTCGACCCCTGCTTTATTTAATTTTACCATCTCGTCAAAATGAGAGATTCGTGCAATAATTTTTACACGTTTGCTTGCAGATCTTGCGGTTACCGCGACAAGCGTGCTTTTTATAGAATCGTAGCCGCATAAAACAAGCGCTCTGGCTTTTTTTATTCCTGCAGCTTCTAATAATTCTTGTAGGCTCTCATCCCCAACGATAGCAATTTTTCCCATGTGGTATAGATGAATAGCATCCTTTTCGTTGTTGGTTATAATCACATGTGATATGTTATGCGCGTCAAGGTCATTTGAGAGTATTTCAGCGAACGGGTTGTATGGAGCTAAGATGATATGCCCATTATATTTTTTTATTCTACGCAACATCAATCGTTCATGATAATTAAAAGTGCGTATAGCATCAAAAAATATAGCAGCTATAAATACTGTAAGAATGGGAAAGTCAAATGCCCCCATAAGATCTGAAATGAGTAGCATCGTGTTATTAGTTGCAAGCGCAGCAGGTATTAAATTAGGGTAGGATACGTTTAAGAAATTAGAAATTACCCATATCAACGCATCTGGGGCATCAATGCCACCTAAAATCGCAAATATGAGAGAGGATACAAAAAGTGTTATTATTATGGTTATGAACAGTAATTTTGTGTTTGATATAGATGCCATATTAACTGCCCCTTATATTTTTTATTATTGTCATGCCTAAATCTATGCCCACAAGTATCTCAGGTATGATACATAAATCTGCGCCTGCGCGCAACATCTTTGTCACCGAATTCTCATTATTTATTCTGACAATAACCCTCATATTCGGATTTAATTTTTTTATGGTTATAAGACCAAGCATGTTATCAAAATCATCATCTGTCCCTATAACCACCCCACTTGCATTTTTTATTGATGCTAACTCCAAATAAAGAGTTCTTTTGAAATCGCCAGCGACGGTAACATAACCAAACCCCCGAAGCATGTCGGAATACTTTTGATCTTTTTCTAACACAACGAATCGTTGATTTTTTGATTTTAAATCTTTCATTAAACGATCAGTAAATGATGAATAGCCGCAAATGATTATATGATTTTTATACCGGCGCGCAGCTATAATATTTATTCTATGCTTCAAGTTTACTGAGGAGATAATTTCGATAATTGTTGCTATCAATAAACCAATGATTACAACTTTTACTATTCCATCTATGATAAGAAGCCCAAAAAAAGGATAAAAAAGAGTGCTAAAAGGCTTAATATATGGGATTTTAGCTTCATATCCTACAGCATCAAAAAGTAGTGAAAAGGTAAAATAACTGCTGTTTGCAAGATTTCCGGTTATATATCCCATGATCAGATCTGAAAGTGTGACAAAAAAAATTGAAAACATGGCGATTAGTATTATTGAACGCTTTGATATATCCTCAAGTATTGAATTTTTATCTAATCCTGCCATCTATAATCACTACACAAGACCGAACTCTTTTAAAATCTGATTGCTTGCGCTTTTTTGTGGTAGCGTTACATAGTCTGCTCCGGCGTCAATTAATTTCTCCCTTAAAAATTCATCATTAGCCCTTGTTACGATAAAAATATCCTTATTTAGATCCCTTGCCGTAAGTATCGTAAATAAATCTTTTGCATCATTATCCATAACAATAGCTATTGCTTTTGCACTAGAAATTGACGCGTTTTTTAATGTAGGTGATATGGTCGCATCTCCATGCACAACATTAAATCCTTTTTCTATTATCCATTTCACCTTACTCTCATCCGAATCTATAATAATGAAAGGCACGTTATTTTCTTCTAAAACATCAACTATTTTTTGGCCTATGATTCCGTATCCGCATACGATAACGTGATTTGAGATAGGCAATTTATCAACCATATATTAACACCGGCAATTACACTGATATCTAATTGCCTTATTTTATTACTTTCGGTTGTGATTTTTATAATTAACAGTTTTTGTTAAACGATCAGTAAAAATGAACCTGCAGAAGGTTATTTATATTATTAATAATCCATATTTATTTATGATTATAACGACTAAAGTTACACCAATTTGCACATCTGAACGAATCGTTAAACTCATACGTTTCACAGATATGTTCGGGGCAGATAGAATAATGCCAGTATCCAATGATGGAAAACTAATAAGGAGGGATATCGAATATGCAATTGATGCATGTCCAAAAGGCACATTTTTAGATCTGGCATATAGAAATTTGCAAAACATAGACTTAAGCTTTCTAAATCTTTGTGGAGCAAATTTTAGATGTGCGAATATGTATGATTCGACTATTATAGGCGCAAACGTATGCGCCGCAGATTTTGCTGGCGCATATACAGTAAATCTTAAACGAAATGCCCAGACCAAAAGTCATGGCTCTAATCTCGAATCTGAATCGATTATTTTTTCCTCAAATCCCGACAGTTATAAAAAAACAGCAATGGAAATGGAATTTTCACTGACACATAATTACTTTGGGATTGTAAGAGTAGAACAATCTATAGAAAATGATAATCACACGATGATAAAACTTGCACCGGAGGTAAAACCAAATAGGCAAATAGTTAGAAATTTGCTCGCGTTTGCGCGTTTTTGCGACATTACCGTTGATATGAGCGGGATGTTTCTTAGCGGATTAGATATGAGCGGAATGGATTTTTCTTATGTAAAATTTGTAGGCACGTATTTTATATCATGCAATATGGCGTATTCAAATTTTAAAAATGCGGATATGTTTATGTCTCATCTAGGGGTAAATTTATATAAAGCAGATATTGGAATGGCAAAAAATCTTGAATATGCAAAAATAACGTATGTACTAACAGATGGGGATAACTACAAGTTGCTTGCACGTTTAGAGGAGCAAACGACAACAGGGGGTAGAGGAAAAATTAAGCAGGTCGAAGTTTTAAGTCAACAACAGGCGCAACAGTTAGAACATGAGATATTACACGTTAGTGAAATGGATAAACGTTATTCATTAGAATTTTGATATTTTATCTTGAAATCTTAAACATATCTTTTCTACAAAGTGTTTTATCCTTTTAAGTACTAAAAATTATTGGTTATATGGAGCTTGATAGCATTTCTGATACATATAAAAATTATGATGCAGACTTAATGGGCAAACTCAACCAAATTTACTTAATGATTATATCGCGTTATAAAAATGTGATAGAAAATGCTGAAGAACTCTCAGTTGCACAGCTTCCTACGCTTGTTACGCCTAAAGCACAAGAGGTTTTGTTGTTAGCATCACAGATATGTTCCGATTATAAACCTTATAACTATACAATGGATTTTGAATCCGCTGCAATAAATGCTTTCAAAATTATAAATGATAAAATAGATGAAATAGCACTGTCAGTGCAGTTCTGGTTTACACCTCAAGACACATTGCATTTTATGGCAGGGGATAAGACGGATAAGGCAATTGTATTATGCAGTCTTTTAATAACATTAGGCAACCCGTCGAGTAAAGTGGTAATTGTAAGCAAAGAGGAGCATCGTGGTATTTATGTATATGCACAATTAAACAAAGAATGTTTATTGTTTAATTTTGTGAACAATACATACATGCTTTTTGACAATAAAGAATCGCTCTTAGAACATGTAAAAATACATGAATCTGACGCAGCATATGAATTCAACGACCAATCATACGCTGACATTGCGTAATAATAAAAAATGAGCTTTATCTCTTACGGTTAATTGCTTTGAGCTTTTTTCTGTGCACCGCACGAACTTTACTTATCTTCACTTTTCTATACGCGATATAATCATTAAG
>JAJZDT010000009.1 GCA_021851535.1 Microcaldota archaeon
ATAAAAAAGCATTAGAAATATTAGAGCATAAAAAAATTCCAATAGATGCTGCACAAACTTTGCTCAATGAACAAATGATTAAAAATAATTACGTTACAGTATCACAACTTTTTTTTATGGAGTATCCAGAAATAGATGCTGAATATGTAAAAGAGCGCATTTTTGGTGAGTATAATAGATATAAATATAGGCATAATGAAAAGTATAACTTGTATGTTAGTTGCGCTCTTAATAAAATAAAACGTAATGGACTTGACATTGCGATATTAACCAATAATTCAGAGGATGTTGTTAATGAGGTATTGCCTTCTTTAAAACTAGATAACATTATTAAAACAGTTATAGGAAGCGAACGGTTAAATCCATTGTTAAAGCCTGAGACAAAAGCGTATAAAAAAGCATTAGAAATATTAGATCACACGGCTAGTAAGACCTTATTTCTTGATGATAGTATAACTAATGTTATTGGCGCAATGGTAGCAGGCATAACTAGTGTTTATATTGGAGATAATGATGATAAGGATGCAGCTATAAGATATAAAACGCTACACTCTTTCCTAAGAACAAATGCCTAAAATCAATAAAATCAAGCCATAAGCACTTATACAGAGTGTTCTGATAATAATTCTAACATTTCATTTGGATCTAGCGGCCTATGCGTCGTAAGAGGCGCATTTTTACCCGTCTTAAGCGCCATATCCTGATCCTCATATGTCGGTCTATCCACCTTGTAGATTATTCCAGTTGCAAGTTTATTTGGATCTAATTCATATTCTAACGCCTTATCCATCGCAACTCTAATATCACTAGGATTATAAGTATTGTCCAATTTATATACAACCTTTCTTGCCCACTCGTATGTATTTACCTTATTGAATGAAACACAAGGGCTTTCCACATCTATTATAGAAAAACCTTTATGCTCAATTCCTGCTTTAATTAATTCTGCTAAAAAATTTGGGTCTCCTGAAAAACCCCGTGCAACAAATGTCGCGCCTGCAGTTATTGCGGTAGTTATAGGGTTTATAGGGCGCTCTATTACACCATCAGGCGTTGATTTTGTTTTGTGCCCTATACTACTTGTCGGCGATGCCTGACCTGTAGTTAAACCATAAATTTCATTATTCATTATAACATATGTTATATTTATGTTCCTTCTTGCGGTATGGACAAAATGCTGCAATCCTATCCCATAACCATCGCCATCGCCTCCTGCAACTATAACATTAAGCGAACTATTTGCAAGCTTTACACCCTCTGCTATCGGCAACGATCTACCATGCAATCCATGAATGCCATAAGTTCTAAAATCGTGCGGCATACTTGAGGAGCAACCTATTCCGGAAACTATTACAGTGTTATCCGGATTTAGCTGCATTTCGGCAAGCGCCTTTAACATAGCAGCATCTACGCCATAATCCCCACATCCGGGACAAAATATTGGTTTCACATCAGATTTATATGATTGTTGTGTATACATATCAAACGCCTTTTTTTAATATTATTTTTACACGCTCAGCAACATCCCTGCTAGATAATGCTTCCCCGTCATAGCTTAATATCTTATCTTTTATTAGTACGCCCGTATACATCGCGATTAATTTTGATAGTTGGCCAGTATAATTACATTCCACATCTATAAGATTTTTATTCTCAAGCAGTTGTTTTATTTTATCTGAGTTAAATGGAAGCATATATGAGAAGGATATTACGCCTATATCCACCCCCGACTCCTTTAAAATATTCATCGCTTCTATACAACTATTTGTCGATGACCCAAAAGTCACAAAAAAGGTTTTAGCATTCTCATTTATTACCTCAGGAAGCGGTATGTTATTCTCCTCAAACATCGTATCTATTTTTCGCATCCTTTTCTCATGCATCTGCATTCGAATTGATTTGCCTTCAGGAGTTCCAGCCCTTGTATCACTTACCAAATCTCCGTATTCATCATGCTCATCGCTAGGAGCTACAAATGCCAAACCGCTAGTTCCTGGAAGTGCCCTCGGAGATATACCATTTTTTGTAATTAAGTATCTTTTAAACCGCTTGCCATCCTTATTCTCCATCACAATTAATCCTCTATCTATAACAATGCGCGAAGGATCGATATCAACAGTCTCAACATGCTCTGATAAGAATAGATCTAAAAGCACTATAACCGGGCATTGATACCTTTCTGCAATATTAAATGCATTCGCCATTTCATAAAAACATTCCTCCACATTTCTAGGAGCTATTACTACACGTGGGAATTCCCCTTGTGATGCATGTGATACGAATAGAAGATCGCCCTGCTCTGTTTTTGTAGGAAGACCAGTACTAGGCCCTCCGCGCTGCGATTCTATAACAACAATTGGGACTTCAAGCATTCCTGCGAGCCCTAATGCTTCAACCATAAGAGAAAATCCGCCACCACTCGTACCGCACATGGCGCGAACGCCTGTGCTTGCAGCGCCAATTGTCATATTTATGGCAGTTATCTCATCCTCAGGCTGCTTATATAGTATTCCATGATCTTCATGTGATGCAAACCAATCCATTATACTGCTAGCAGGAGTCATAGGATATGCAGCATAAAATTTGCATCCAGCTGCGGCTGCACCAAGTGCAATTGCGTCATTTCCTGATAATAAATATTTATCCCCGCGTTCACCAGTAGCGATAATTTTAAACCTAGATATATCATAGCTTATGGCAGTATCGTATGCCGCCATTGCAACATCTATATTTGTTTTTACAACCTCCGGTTTTCTTTTAAATACCTCAGTTATTGTCGATTCTATCGATTCTTTTGATAACCCAAGCATTTTTCCTATGATACCGATAACAAATGTATTTCTATATATGCTCGTACCACCAACCTTCACCGCAACGTCAAGCATTGGAAATGGCAGCGCAATTAAATTGCTGCCTTTTAACTGCTCTGCAACATTTGGTATTTTTTCATCATATAATATTATGCCCTTTTCATTCAAAGAGCTTATGTTGTTTTTTATAGCATCTATGTCAAGAGCAACAAGTATATCTACGTCATTCCCTATTGAAAGAGGTTTTTTGTTACTTATTGATATCTGAAACCAAACATTGCCCCCACGTATAACAGACTGATAACTTCTAAATCCAAATAGATGAAATTTATTTTTACCTATAGCTTTTGCAAGCAGCATCGCGGCAGATTCAATTCCATCACCATTGGCACCAGAAATCCTAACATTTACAAAATCAACCATTATAACACATTATAGCATAACAAAAGAAAGTATAAAAATTGTTATATTTTAAGATCCGTATTTCTATCAAAGGCCCTCTATGTAAATATATTTTTCTCTACTTTTGCTGCCTTTTACTATAGATATTTTAGATGTTTTAACGCCAAAATATTCTGAAAGTATCTCTGCAAGCCGCGCATTTGCTAGTCCATTTACCGCTGGCGCATCCACCCTAATTTTATAATTATTTTCTCCCAGAGGGATTACTAAAGCCTTTTTTGTATTTGAAATAATAATCGTATTTATATACATAAAATCATATCAATCGTAAAATATACAAAATATTGGATCGATTGTAATACACTCAGCTATTTATTCTTTCTTTTTGATTTGAGATATAGATATAATGCTTAAAAATAAATGTAGAAATATGCAGGGGCAAATATCGCTTGAGTTTCTCATAGTATATGTAATGGTATTGACAGTATTTGTCATTATTTTTGGTTTAATAGCATCGCAGCGCGCACTCACAATAAATGAGCAGCAGGCATCATATTTACAACTAATAGCGCAGAACATTGCAAGTAGAATAGATCAAGCGCTTGCAGCTGGAAATGGGTATAGCGTAACGATACCACTTGCAGGAGTTGCAAACAACAATCCTTATAATTTATATATAACTTCTACAGGAACGATTTTGGTCAATGCGACTTCAAATGGAGAAGCACTCAGCACACAGGCATTTGCAAATGCGCGAAGTATTATAATAAATGGCACACTACTAACAGCTAGTACAAACGCAATAAAAATTTATAAAATCCCCTTATATTCAGGGGTAATAACACTATCAAATTATTATGGAACCATATATATTGACAAAGAAGCACCAAACAATAACAATCTTTCTGTCTATTCAAACTTAAAAGATATTGGAAGCAACGGCGCCGCAGCTCTTATTTCAAAATACAATGCTCCGGCATTTATAAATACGACATTTTATAGAAATATAACATCTAGTGGATGGACAGAAAGCGCATGGGTGTATATCAATGGACCTGCAGCTACTTTATCTTCAGGGTATCAAAACATAATATTAGATGATAAAGGAGCTGTAAGTAGTGGTGAATCGTTAACATTAGGCGAAGACCAAGGAGGTTCATTAAATTTTAATAATTTTAATCTGTTTTTTGGTCTTGATTCTAGTGGTATAACCCAGATAGCTACAACAAACACAATTTATTTGTATAAAAAATGGTATTTGCTGACGGGAACATACAATTTATCATATGGATTAAAAACATATGTAGATGGAAAGTTAGCCGCATATTATACTAATGGTGGCGTCTACGGACCTGGTAGTAGTGGTACAACAGGACCGTTAGGCAGCCCTCCATTTAATTCAATTACTCCATGGTATTTTGGACGTGATAGTGACTGGAATACATACTTCAATGGAAGTCTATCAAATGTTCAACTTTATAATAGCTCACTATCTGCGAATCAGATATACCAGTTATATAATGAGGGCATAGATGGCGCTCCTATCAATACAAACAGCCTTATTGCATGGTGGCCGCTAAATGGCAACTTAAATAATTATGCGACAACAGGAGGTTCAGAAATGCCACATAATCTTACATATATAAATGTGAATGAATTAACCACACATGCAAATTTGTATAACGGTGCTAACGCAAGCAATACAATAATTGGGTATATCTCAAATAATGGGAACTTGAGCAGCTATGGCAAAAGCGTTTCAAATATTACAACAAACAATGGAAATTCTTATGTATTTATCAATACGCCAGTTGGATATGGATCAAGCAACATCTCGGAATTTTTACTGAACCAGAATAGAAATTTAAATAATAATGTAGTAATATGGGCGCCGATTACACCAATTGAAGGCAATATTATCTATGATCTGTCTGGTCATTACAATAATGGTATTTTCAATAATTATAGTTTTTCAAGCAATTTAAGCAATGCAACAAATATTGAAGTTGGAACATTTAACGGTATTAATACTTATATTAATGGAAATTTAAGCGCAATTTATTCTAAAAGTGTTACTCTATCAGCATGGATAAATGAAAGTGGAGTTATTGGAAACGAATGGCAAAATATATTACAAATAAATGGAACGCCATTAACCAGTGAAGTTATGGATATTGGAATAGATGCAAAAACGGGCAATGCAATAATGCGCTGGACCAATAATGCAAATACCATACTTAATCAAATTAATGCAACGCCTATAAAACGCTATAAAGAATATTTTATAACTGGAATTTGGAATGGAATTAATAATACGTTAAGCCTTTATGTAAATGGCGCATATGATGGCCAAGTAAATGGAAATGGAACTGCCGATACGATATTAAATAAAATAGATATCGGCGGAGGATATTCTGGAATGCACCAGTTCAATGGAAGCATATCGAATGTGCAGGCATATAATGGCACACTTAATAAGTATCAAATAGACACATTGTATAATAGAGGACCTTATGGAAATCCATTGTCAGGGCTTGGGCTTTTAGGATGGTGGCCGCTTGATGGCAATGCGAATGATTATAGCGGAAATATAGCAATGGTAAATAATCAGGTCGTATTTGCAAATAGAATGTTTTACGGACACAACACATACATACCCGCACTTAATATCTCTAACAATCCTGTATATGATATGAATACACCTATAACAAACATAGGATACAATTATTCTGTTAATATATGGTTTATGATAAGATCAGAGAATGGGAATACACCACTAACAAATAACCCATGCTGCACACTTATGAATCCAATAATGAGTATATATGATGGTAGTTCAAATGGTGGCATTGGAATAAATCAAAATTTTAACTATGGATCAATGTTTGCAGGAGGCAAAACACATGCGCTATCTTGGATATATGATATGCCACTTGGAAGCGGCAGCACAGTATGCTCCACTCCATCAGATATAGTATACCCAGGAATTTGGTATGACGCAATTGTTTCAGTCTATAAATACTCAAACATTACTATCTATTTAAATGGCATTAATTATACAAGATGCATCAGTGGAGATGCGATACCTACATCAACGCTTACATCAGCGCTCAAAACAGATATAGGTATAATGCCAGCAGCATCTACATATTATTTAGGCAACGAAAGCATTGCAGATATGGAAATATTAAATAAAACATTAAATCAGAGTGAGGCAATTTCTATATACCATAACGGATTGCCACAGATACATTATATAAATGCACCGACATGATTTTATGAAAAACATGAAACTACAATTTTGGAGTTTTGATATTATATTTGCAGTTGTAGTTTTTACAGTCACTCTTACAGTTATATCCTTTGTATGGTTTGATATAACAAATCAGCTATCACTATCGTATGGCGGCAGTTCAACAATAATGCAGATACAAACGCAGACCCTTGCATATACATTGCTATCCCCCGGATCCCCATCATATTGGGAGGGCACAGTAAATACAACAAATTCAAGCACATGGAACAATATAAGCGTAGGTCTTGGATCTGGAAAAGGTTTATCTATGAAAAAAATATATACGCTTATGGCAATGTCTAATAATAATTATCAAGCTACAAAGCAGGCGCTTGGTATAGGATATGATTATTATATAAAAATCTACAATAACAATATTAACATAACAATAGGCAGCAATCCTATAACAAACAACGGTTATACCGTATATGTTATAAGAAAAGTATCATCCATAAATGGTGTGCCCGTTACAGTTGAGATAGTACTTTGGACAGGAACAGCATTTGGTGTTGCATGATGAAAAATAATTACAAAGGATTCCTTTTTACGCTAGATGCGATATTTTCGTTAGTTATAGCAAGCCTTGCAGTATCTACGCTCTTATATGTAAGCTTTGTAACGCCTGTTGCGTCAAATAGCCAAAATGACAAGGCAAGCAGTGTGTTAAATAGCATGCTTGCTTTAAGTACGGGAAGTGTTATAGGTAATGGGAGTATATCTGGCGTATACTCCAATCCATATATAAGTTATAACCCAAATATAAAAATGCCAATATTAACATCCTCTTCATATATACGATACAACAAAAATATACCTAGTACAAGTGTGAATGCCATAACCATATCAATATGGATATATCCCACCGGTGCTGGAAGCGGAACTGGTGCTGGAAATATTGCAAGCGCGCTAAATGGCAGTGGCGGAATGATATTATCAAGCGCCAATAGTTATCAGCTTGCGCGATTCCCAAATGGCCAATTATATTATTCGTTTAATACTATAGGACTTAGCTGGATTGATACCAATCACTATATACCAATGAATAAATGGAGCAATATCGTCCTTACGTATTCAAGGGCAAGCGGCACGTTAAATATATATGACAACTCAACGCTTATATCAACTGCAGGCTTCTCTGGTCCTTTGACTATGAGTTCAAGTCCGTGCATAGCAGCATTTTCAGTAGGAAGCAACTGTTATGCAAATCAGAATTTTTACGGCAGCATAATGAATGTACAAATATATAATGTGACATTAAATCCCACAGATGTACATTACCTGTATAGTGAAGGTTTATTTGGGCTGCCAATTGGGAAACATAATCTTTTAGGATGGTGGCCGCTGGATGGAAATTCGAATGATTATAGTGGTAATAATCAGGATTTAACCTATAACAATGTTACTTTTTCGAGTATAAATAAAACGGCTTTCGGAAATCTTAATTTATCAGATAGCGCACCCATTCTCCAGACAATGGCAAATTTATATTTGAATGGATATGGTGGTTACGCATCAGAAATAATGTACTCTAGCGCGAATATCAGCGACTATGGACTGTTCATAAATAACAAATATGCGCCCGCTCTTAATATAGCAGATTTCAATGGTACGAATAGTTACATAAATGTGACTGGACCAATGAATCTACAAAACTTCACAATATCAGCATGGGTTATGACAACCAATTTAAAAAATGAGACAATAGAAACTGGCAACCCCACCGGATCCAATCACTTGCTTGAAATATTTTACGGTAATAGTATATGCTCTAATAAAATACCAATAAGTGGATATTTCTTTGTAGGTGCATATAACAACGTACATGTATGTTCTGGATTATCAGTAACTCCAGAT
>JAJZDT010000112.1 GCA_021851535.1 Microcaldota archaeon
CAGAAGAATAATATCTGTTGAGGAGACAAGGGAGCTTACACTGCCTAACTTTTTGCAGTGGGTACCTATGGTTACGCGTTCTCCTAACCCTGAGGGTAAAGGAGAGATAACACTTCATGATCTTACAATAAATGCATTAAGGCAAAGGCCTGATATTATAGTAGTCGGGGAGATAAGGGTTCAAAAGGATGCGGAGACTATGTTCGAGGCCATACATACAGGACACTCTGTGTATGGAACGGTGCACGCAGATAATGCTGCGGATGCAATAATAAGAATGTCAAATCCTCCAATAGATATACCAAAGATTGTATTAAATGCTCTGGGTGGAATAATTGTTCAGTTTAGACACAGGGCAAAGGGTATAAGAAGAGTACTCGAGTTTGCTGAAATACTTAAAACTGGCGATTCTAGTGTTTATTATAGATGGAACATAAGAAATGATACATTCTCTCAGGTTGGAGATATAATACGATTATCAGAGACGCTTTCGCTTTATACGGGACTTACTAAAAGAGAGATAGAGGATGATGTCCTCGCAAGAGCATCAGTTTTGCAATGGATGGCAAATAATAATGTAACTACTGTAGATGATTCTGGAAATATCGTTGCTAACTATTATAGGAACAAGAGCAGGGTATTACAGGCTGTGGCGGATAATGCGCCATATACTCCGGATCTTTTCAAATAGGTGGCTAATTTGACTGAAGACAATCAAAGCGGTTCAAAGAATTTGTATCAAGATCTTTTGGCTTTAATAATTGAGGATGATTCTAATGCTAAGCAAGAGGAGCATAGAATACAAAATGTTGATATATCCACAACATTTACTAATACAAATTCAGAAAAACCTGATTACTATTCTTTATTAAAACTTATGGGTTATGATTCAAAACAGGAATCTTCTCGCTATGATAAATATGATAGACATTTTGTAGAGTATCCAAAGGCTGAAAATATAACTGCAAGTATACCCTCAATAATTTCAAAGCAGCCAAATATGCAAGCAACGCCAGATTCAAATGTTTTAACGCCAGAGGCAAATAAAACTGTACAAAAATCCGAGAAGAAGAAATCTATAAAGCAGATATATGAGCCACATATGTCTAATTATGCAAATACTGTAAAAAATGAGATGCTGCGTTTAACAAAGGATATAAGCATGCCAAAATTCAATAGCATTTCAATTAAGAGTGCAGGAGAGAAAAAGAGTATCGCAATACCTGCAATAAAAGAACAGCAGCACATTGGAGTGCAACAACAGAAAGTGACATTATTGACAGATTTGCTTATAATACCTAAAATAAACGGTGTGACAAATCGTAAAATAGATCAAAAATATATGGTTCTACCAAGTCTATCTGTATCTGACCAGATAACAGAGCTTGAGAGAATAATAGAGGGAATAAAAGAGAATATATTTGATTCCGGTCATTTCGAGGTTGTCACAGAAGAAGTAATATCGCTTATAAATGTAGTCAATAATCTAAAAAAAGAGCTTAAAAAGAAAAGAATAAATCTGGGTGAATTTGAAGTTTCGCTCTGGCAGATTAGGGATCAGCGGCTTAATGAAGCAATGAACCTTATATATAATAGATATGTGAGTAAGAATAGTTGATTGCAATGCCATTATTCAATAAGAAAAAGATTATAGAGGTTGATGGCAAGAAGATAGAGCTTCAAAAGAAGCCTGGGCTATTCTCTAAAAATCAAAAACCGACTTCTTCAATAGTGGCTCCAACTATAGAAACAAAAAATGAACCATTTTTAAAAAATACTATTCAAGCGCAATCAAATGTTCAACAGAATACTACAAATCAAAATCCACAACAAGTTGCATCGACCGTATCAAATGTCAAAGCACCAAATAATGCTAAAATAAATCCAAAAAAGATGCAAAAGCGATCAAAGCCAATAATAGCTAGTGGCTATAAGGTACCAAAAGGTGTAGAGAAATATGTAAATAAGATCGCTGTTAAGCGCGGCGGTCTTGAAGCTGCGTTGCGTGATAACGGTATAAAAGAGACGCCTCAGCAATTTATAAAAAAGATGATGTTAACATCAATAATATTTGCAGCTATAATAACTATAGCGCTTCTTTTACTGCTCTCTAATTTCGGTCTGCCACTTGTGGCGGTAGTACTACTTCCACTGCTTATAGGTTTTGTTGTATATCAGACTTCTCTTACCAATTTTATAAATTATCCATTGCACAGGAGCAAAAAAAGCACAAAATTAATTGACCGAGATATACTCTTCGCCGCGCGTGATATGATCATATCATTAAGATCAGGAATGCCTCTGTTTAATGCTATAACCTCTGTTAGTTCTGGTTATGGCGAAGCGAGTAAGGAATTTGCAAAGATAGTTCAACGCGTCCAATTAGGATCCCCGTTAATTGAGACTATTGATGAGGTAATGGCAAATACTAAGAGCAATTCGTTTAAGAGGCTTATGTTGCAGGCTAGTATAAGCATAAAATCTGGAGCTGATATAGTTTCAGCATTCCAGAGTACTATAGATGAATTAACATTGGAACGTCAAATTGAATTGCGAAGATATGGACAGAAACTTAACGCCCTATCTATGTTTTATATGCTTTTTGGAATAATCTTTCCGAGTATGGGCATTGCGGTAGTTACCATACTTACTACATTCATATCCATATTTACTGTCACAGATACAATACTATATGCCGTTTTAATAGGTATAGTATTTTTGCAGATTGTATTCATTAATCTTATAAGTTCATCAAGACCAATATTTGCTGGTTGATAATATATGAAAATAAATTTTGAGAGATTGGTATCAAGAAAGCTCGCAATACGCATATCGAAGATGCTTGAGCTTTCTGGTATTAAAATATCTGTAAATCGTATTTTATCAATAGCTATTATACTAGGTATAATACTATTTATCTTTGGCGCAATATATGGATTTTATATTTTAAAATTTGGCGCAATTATATCCGTACTATTAGGAATTGCATTTTGGGGCGCTCTTATATTTGCGTTATTTACCATAATTGAATTCAGAATTGATTCGAGAAAGACCACAATGGAGAACATATTGCCCGATTACTTCCAATTGGCATCAGCGAATTTAAGGAGCGGTATAGCATTAGATAGGGCGTTGTTGCTCGCTGCAAGACCGGAATTTGGTCTTTTTAGCAAAGATATACAGGAAATGAGCAGAAGGTTATTTAGTGGAGAGACATTGGAGAATTCATTACGCGCACTTAGTGATAAATATAATTCATTACAATTAAAGCGATCTGTAAGAATGATGATAGAATCTATACGTTATGGAGGAGCCATGGCTGATTTATTCCAACAACTTGCAAAAGATTTAAGGGCTCAGCAATTAACGCAAAAAGAGGTTGCCGGGCAGATGCTTATGTATAGTATATTCATAGCATTCGCAGCACTTGCTGCAGCACCAGTATTATATGGACTTACTACACAGATGATTACAATAACGGATAATATATGGAATGGAATATTGGCCCAAAACCCTGGGGGGCTTCCAAGTACTGGAATATCATTTCTTAAGCCAAGCCCTCCAAAAATAACCCCTGGTACCTACTATGACTTCTCACTCGTCGCGATTATGATAATATGCGGCTCTGCAAGTTTCATAATGTCATCTATGAATTCAGGATCGCTTGTGCGTGGTCTTAGAACAATGCCGCTATTTATAGTACTCGGTCTTGGTGTATTCTTTATAGTATCGATTGTTATTCAGTCATTATTCTCAGGATTAGGTGCGCTTTAGCTGCGTAGCGAAGCATAGGTAAATTAAAATTATGTGCAATGTCTATTTTATATTTATTCGTGCACATTTTAAATTTATAAAATCAAAAGATGATTTAGCTTAATCAAATGAACGTATACGCATTGTAATAATACTTTAAATTACATCTAACCTACTTTTATTGTATATTAAAAGTAAATCCGTTATGAATGGTTTATAGTTCTACTATCTAAGAAAATAATATTATCCTCAATTTGAAATGCTCATTTGAATTTAGTGGTTTAAATAAAAATACTATTTATAGACTACAAAGCATAACCCTACACTTACGTTTTCCGTTGTGCATGTGCGCCCTTTAGCATTTCCTACCAAGTATCCTATTGAGTTCCCACCTGTGATATCCGGTGTTTGATTAAGTGTGCTATTATTTGGAAGGCCAAGAGGCAAATATGCATAAGGCAGTACTGATCTAACAGTGTTGTTTAAATATAAACTTTTAACCTCGCTCTTATTAAGTCCAATATTATAAAATTGAAAGTCTGACACGTCGCCTAAAAATTGGTTGTCTGTGCTAATTGACGCAGATGTTGCTCCTATTTGCATATTGCCTAATGTAGCTCCAGATTCGCTGGGATTGCTATTATAATCATTAACTCCATTAAGAAATATATGTGCACCAGATGCGTTATATACTACACCTATAAAGTTCCATGTGTTCATTTTAAATGGCGCTCCAACTCCCGTCCATCCCGAAAACCCATAGCCATTAACCATTAGTCTTGGATGTGTATAATTACTAATGGCCAATTCTATTGTTCCACTATCACCCGCTGATGTAGTAAATACACGCCCATCAATCTCATTTGCTGTAGCATAAATCCATCCAAAATAAGAGAATGAACTATAAGATTTTGGTATTAATGTTGGTATATTTACATATGCAATATTACCATTGTTTATATAGGGGTTAAACGAAAAATAAGTAGGTATAGTACCTTTGTATATACCAAAAGCATCCGTTTCTGTTGAAAATGTATTAGTGCTATTTACGAAATTGCCATTATAAAAACCATTGTTGTTTTGTGGTCCATAATCATAAAGATTGCCATCGGTCTTCCACCAATCTTGAATTCCATAAAGAGGGTTTCCATATGGTCCCTCATTATAGAGATTCGATATCTGCTTTCCAGTTAGATTTTTTGAATACACAGACACACTATAAATATAACCGTTAAAATAATCTGGAGTAAGCGATGGTTTTGTCCCTGTTATTTTATTTGTGAAATACTCATTCATTCCAATTGGCGCATATGTAGCTGTTCCACTTTCAATGAGTTTTCCATTAATATAAAATGTATTCAATCCTGATATAGCGTTATATGTAAGTGCAGCAAAATATAAACTATTAAATGTATCATACCATGTTGTTGTCCCAAATCCTGGCAAATGCGCACTTATTGCAGCATTGCTATCCACACTTAGTAATGCTTCATTAACATCACTAGATGGACTATATAATCCAAATACTGGACCGCCTAAACCTGTACTATCAAACCATGCTGTTATAGTCAAATTAGTATTAGAATCAATCCAATTGCCTATATATGCATTCATATAATTATCTGCGCTCGCATTCAAATATGCAACTTTTCCGCTTGATAACTTTCCATTATTTAAATAAAGTGCGCTATTTGTGCAGTTGTTAGCATTGTTGCATCCAAATCCATAAACGCTGCTAGCATTCATCATGTTATTGATACCAAATTCTGTGGAATCTACAGAATAATTTGTTATATTATTAAATTTGACATTATTTGATATGCTCTTTGGTTGAAGCGTTCTAGTTGCTTTAGTTCCATTGTAATAATTTATATTACCATTGAGCGGTGCCCAGTAAATTAGAGAATTCTGGCTTACTGGTAATCCTGCAATTCCATTTCTATATATCTCATTAATGAGCGTGTTGTTTAGCGTTGTGTTGTATAATTGTATATTTGATATGCTGCTATTTGCTATTGCATTTGTGCTTCCTGGATCCATTCCATATGCAAAGGCAAGGTCTGTGCTATTTGATGCGACCATTATCGTATTTGTTAATATATTGCATGTATTCATTAATTTTCCATTAAGGTAAAGATTTATTTTGCTATAATCAAATACCTTAACTATTGCGTTATACCATGTGTTGCTCTGTATAGTTCCATTTTCTGTAATGCAATTTTGCTGTTGGTATGTTGCATTTGCAGAGTAATTTTCACTCCACATAAAGTTTTCTCCACCTGTTATAAGCGTCAAATTTCCTCCAGCCCATGCGCTTCCAAAGTCAAAACCTGTTTTATTATATATATCAAAAATAGGGCTTCTAAAATTATCATTATAAACGGAGCCGGATGAAGCTTTGCTTGATATACTTTTAAGATCAAACCACATGCTAAGCGTATAATTGAATCCTAATCGCGATAATATGGTATTCATTCCATACGTTCCATTCTGGTTTATTATATTTGAAGGCAGAGTAGATGGAGAGGTTATTGTTGCGACTTTTATATTTGGCGTATAAAAATAAAATGAACCGCTAGGGGAATTAATCTGCGATTCTTCAGCTCTATTAATATATGAAGGTCGATATATTGAAGAATATAAATAGCTCGCATTTAGCACGCCTAATATTGGCGATATATCTAAAAGCGATGTTGCAGGTCCATCTAATAATGCATATGTCCCATTTCTTATTGGTATGGTAGTTAAATTGTTAACACTAATATTGAGTTGTAAATAAGGTTTATATGGTGGTGAGTTATTTAACATATTAGTTACTAAACCGCCAAATCCACAAGCGGTACTATTTATTGAAATTGCATTATACGCTACAAGAATATAATTATTATTTTCAAAAGATCTAGAGAATGTGCTACACCCACTTGTCGGAGCAAGTTTTCCAGGATAATAGTATATTTTTCCATATTCAAACATGAATGGCGAAGTGCTCCCATTGTTTATGACATTAGATTCGGTTATTGGCACTGCGCGTGTTATATTTGCTGGAATAATACTCAAATGTTTGCCATGTTCAGATGCAAATAAATCACTAATATAAGATAGAGGTGCTTGGGCGGATACATGTATCGGATATGTTGTACTTCCAGATGCTGAAGTGATATTGGCAAATGCAACATAAGCTGCATTTATATAAAATGGATTAGTCTGATATATAGAAAGGCTCGCATTTGTTATGTTGATAAATATCTGTTCGGAAGATGAGCTTTTTTTAATGCTGTTTATGTAGCTGTTAATAGTATAGCTGCTCATATAATCTATTACATTTCCTTCAAATGTGCCATTTTCCATTAATATTTTTATTGTAAGTGGCGTATTATTTATAAATGTGCCATTATACAAAGACGAATTTATCTCATAATTATTTATTGCAATTATTGCATGGCTTAAGGATTCTGAAAGAAATTGTCCCATACTTGTGTTAAGATTTAGCGTTGCACTTCCTGAATTAAGCGCTACTGATGTATCACCAGCAAGCGAATAATAATTAGAGCTTACTAAAACATATGTTATGAGTTCGCCCAACATGAGTATGAATATAACTAGGGTTAAAAGCGTAAGCAGAAAGCCCTTTTTAGATTTTTTATTGAATAAACTCATTTCCACACCACAATACTTACATTATCTATTGATATATAATTTCCATTGCGTAATTCCATTGATGTAGCACCTCTGCTTACAAGATATGAATTTGTAAGAGCTATTGGGACAAATGATGTATTTTGATAAATAATATTTGTTGGTATGCCAAGATTATAATTATTGGTGTAATCATTCGTATTACCATCAAGCGGCCACCATCCTTCTATTTTTTTTGTAGATATGGGTATGCCGCCAATTCCAAAACTATAAGCATCAGCAATCTGCGCGGCACTTAATGTACTGTTAAATATCTGTACATTGGAAATATATCCATCAAATGCGTATTTTGTGCATGTTAAACAGTCACCTATTGTTTCAAATGATGATGCTCCTGGAACTCCATTACTAAGATATGTGCTATTTAATTTTCCATTCACATATAAATCTATAGAATTTTGATTATAAGTTGTAACAACATTATACCATTTATCTGGCGTTACAGATAAGCCCGAGCATACATGCACATTGTTATACGCTCCGACGAAGAAATATCCCTTTATTGATATTTTATTTGAGCATATACTATTTCCATAAAATATCTCAAGCAAATGGTTTGAGCCCGCAGGATTACCCGTCTCTATTGTCTCATTTTTTAAACTAGTTGTCATAATCCATGCTGATATTGTAAAGTTTTGTAGATTCATAGGACCCGTTATATTCATGTAACTGCTCGTACCATTGAAATTTGCTATATTAAGGGCGGGGGCATATTTGTTATTTATAAACAATCCGTAGTCGCTAATATTTGCTCCAGAATACATTATCTCTGATGCATAAGCGCCATACCCATTCAAATATAAATTTGCCAATGTCTGAAGAATTGGCGCGCTACTTGACTGATTAAAATTTCCAAAAGGCACTTTATTTATATTTGAAAATGTGACATTGCCATAAGTA
>JAJZDT010000024.1 GCA_021851535.1 Microcaldota archaeon
CATTTGGATGGTATTGCTGCTGAACTGCACTACCGAACAATGAACTGCCCAGTCCACCAAATAGATTTGCTACTGGTGAGAAAAAACTATTGCTATTTACAAGTGGTATATCTCCAACTACATTTCCGATAGCATTGCTATTAGCACCTACTACTGTTTGCGTTCCACCCTGAGTCTGTGATACCTTTACTGGATACATGCCCTGTACTACACCAGTCTGTGTCTGTGATAATTGTCCATAATTTGAAAAAACGCCATTATTGAGCCCCTCTGCTCCAGAGCCGCTATTTGAACTGCACCCAGCAATTCCTGCTACAACACCTATGGATGCTACAGTCGCGATTATTCCCTTTCTTATAATATTAGAATAATCCTTGTGCTCATTAGTTCTTATTGCGCTTTGCGCATCCATACTTTTATCCATTCTTTTGTCCATATATTTCACCATGAATATTTTGAATATGTATTAGGTGACGCGCCTAATATAAATACCTTGTGCATATTTTCCAGAAAGATTTAAAAATGTTTTTATTTTTCTTTTGTATATTGATACATAAATAAGATAAGAACGCATTAAGAGCATAATTTGAATTAACGTAATGTTTTGGTAGTATATTTTAATTTGTATATTATACTATGGTATATGTAATAGAATTTTATATTATAATTTAGTGTTTTTATGATAATAAAAAAATTGAGAAATGGAATTATACTTTTAGTATCAGGAGATAATAATTTTCAGACCATTAGCACAAATGTCTCTATTGGATATGGATCTATATATGAAAATCCAAATGTGAATGGCTCTGCTCATTTTTTGGAACATATGCTCTTTAAGGGCACATCTAAACGCAGCTGGAAGGATATATCAAACCAGATGCGCAACATTGGAGCCTATTCTAATGCGTCAACAGATTTTGAGAACACTAATTATATGACAAAATGCTTTAAAAAATATTTTGAAACTTCAGTAGATATAGTATCTGACATGATAAAAAATTCCATTATACCAATTGATGAATTTGAAAAGGAGCGTGGGGCAATAATAAATGAAAATTTAATATCCGAAAATAACCCACGCGATTTTGGATCTGAATATCTGCCGAAGGTTCTTTTCAAGGATTATCCTGCAAAAATGCCAATTGGGGGTAATAATAAACTCACGATAAAAAAAATATCAAGAGAGCATCTCTATAACATATATAGTGAACAGTACGCCCCAGAAAATATTATTATATCAGTATATGGAGGGATTAATAGCGATAATGCGATAAATTTATTAGAAGAGCATTTTGGCGATTTTGAGCGCAAATATAAACATGCAAATCTAAATGCTTGCAATGAAAAACAGTTCAAAAAAGAGCTTTATGTAATAAGAAAAGGAGTTACACAAACGCGTATTGCAATAGGTTACAAATGCATTGGAACTCAAAATATGAGCATCGATGAGTTTATTGCCATGCGCATCGGCAATACACTTCTTAGTAATCTAGCATATGACGAGATACGTGAGAAGAACGGATTAGCGTATGACCCAAGCGGTGCATGCAACATCTGGAAAAATTTTGGATTTATTTCACTTGATGCGGGTGTTGAACCAAAAGATCTTAAAAAAACAAAGAGCATAATGCTTAACATACTTAATTTAATAGTTAACGATAGCATACCTGAGGAGGAATTAGAGCGCGCTAGAACACAAACGGCAATAGGTTATAAAACATTACGCGAAAACACACTGCTTGCATCCATAGTGCAATCGGGCGTATACTCTCTTTTTAATGATAAAACATTATTTGATAACATATCTAATAGAGTAGAAAATATAAAATTGGGATCGGTTATAAAAGCATTGCAAAAATACATAATTCCTGATGAGTATGGCATGGTTGTTCTCTCTGGCAATAAAATAACTGAAAAAATTTAGTTTTTTATTTTATTGTTATATTAGATATTATTCCAGGATACTGATTTGGTGTCTCTGATAATTGGAAACTTCCGACAGCCACATACTCGTACTCTCTTATCTCATTTGCAACAATTGCAACACGCACCGGCTTTCCATATACTGTTGCCAGAGGTATTGTTATATTTCTAAATGAGAAAGTCTTTGCGCTAGTATTTGCGCCTATATAGGTATTAAAGTGCAAAATTATTTTTGGTGTATTATTCTCCAATATCTCTACGTATATATAAGGACTTGAAAATCCTATAGCCTGAAAGTTGAGGAAGGGTTTATTTGCAAAAAAGTATGAGGATGATAGTGAACCGTATGATCTTGTGGTCTTATTGCAGCTAAATGTTGTGGCAAAATAAGTACCAGAATAATTTGTCCATGGCGTGTTCTCAGGATAACACCCATTGATATTTGCAAGTGTTATATTTAGCGGATGCCTTCCAAATGCGGTACCGTTTGCATTCCACCCAGAGAATGTGCCTGTGCTAAAATTACCGTTATACACATTTTGATATATGCTATGATTGCTTGGCACTATTGTAGTGTTTAGTTCATATGATGCAAATGGACATTTATCAAGTAATGCATTACTATTCATTGGGCCTAATATGAATTTTATTGTATAATTCTGCTTTGGAAGCTTGTACGCACCATAAAGTGTTATGCAACTATAATTTGCGGTCTGATTTATATAAGTTAAATTATCAGAACCGATCGCTATAAATCTCTCATTCTCAAATGGACCGCTGCCCACCCAGAGACTGACATTGCCACCTCCCCAACTACATTCTTTTATTATGCTGCTGACATTTATTGTGTTGTATGTCCTTCCATATACATTCTCGCACGGAACGGCATTAGGTATTGTAGTGGTAGTAACAGAATTGGTTGTAATGGTATTTCCATTACTCTTATTTGCAAGATTCACAGGCTTTTGCTGTACATGCAAGCTATTATATGCAAGGTAAGCAAAAAATATTATAAGAATTACAAGTACAATATATCCAGTTTTCATGCTCTCACACTACAATTAATCAAATACAGATAGAATAGGCAAATAAGTTATATATATTATTTGGTATGTGTGTAAATTTTAATGAAGTTTAGCGGTAATATTTATTTTATTGTAAATTAAATAGATTTATATATATTGTCGTGCTTATATTTATCAAATATTGCAGCTTTAATATCATTGCTCAAATTTTGCAATTTTGTGGGCGCGATATTTTAATTTAATATTTAAAACTCGGTGTCATATTGGGAAGCATACCTAGAAAATGGAAGAAAAAAGGAAGAATGCGCTGGAAATGGCTAAAGAAGCGTAGAAAGCGCTTGCGAAGAGATCAGAAGCGCAGAGTGGGCAACCTTTAGATTGCTCATTCTCTTATAAATTTATTTTAGTTTATATACAGCGTGAGCACTAGAAATTTTAATAGTACTATTCTCTTTTATATGCAGATTAATTTTACAATAACTGCAATCCATTCAATTTAAGCTCACTCTTTTGAGTAATGGCTCTTCACATACATCTCAAGCCTGTTCTTAAATTTATCCTTCGCCTCAGATATTCGTGTAGTATCAACCTGCTTCCCATCCTCATATATCATACACACTGGATCCTCTCCGCTTCCAGGAAGTGATATCCCTATGTTTGCGTACTTGCTCTCACCTGGGCCATTGACAACGCAGCCCATTACAGCAACCTTCATCTCCTCAACGCCCTTATACCCTGATTTTTTCCATTCCTTCATCTGTATCTCTAAATATTTTGTCAAATATTCTGCAAGCTCCTGAAATCCTGTAGATGTAGTTCTTCCGCATCCGGGACAACTTATAATAAGAGGAGTAAAATGCCTGATGTCAAGTGATTGTAGTATCTGCTTTGCCACTATAACCTCCTCAGATCTACTAGAGCCAGGCGTTGGCGTTAGTGATACACGTATAGTGTCTCCAATGCCCTTAACAAGCAGCTGTGACAGCGCCGCACTGGATGCTGCTATGCCCTTACTACCTATTCCAGCCTCTGTTAATCCTAAATGCAAGGGTTGTTCTATTCGTGATGCAAGCATCTCATATGCATGCACCATTTCAGGAACCTCAGATATCTTAGTACTAACTATAATCTTATCTGGAGAGAGTCCATATTCTATTGCTTTATGCACCGATTGAACCGCACTCTCAACTACCGCATCTATTGTAACATCACGCGCACTCTTTGGCGAGCCGTCCTTCATATTTCTGTCCATTAATATTGTAAGTACTGATGGATCTAATGACCCCCAATTTACCCCTATTCTTACCGGTTTATCATGATCTATTGCAAGCGCTATAAACTGCTTAAAATTATTATCATGCTTCTCCCCAAATCCTACATTTCCCGGATTTATTCTATATTTATCCAATGCATCTGCGCAGCTTGGCACGTCCTTTAATAATGAATGACCATTATAATGAAAATCTCCTATTAATGGTATATCTAGCCCCATGCTGTCAATCTTTTTTCTTATATCGACCACAGATCTTGCCATAGATAAATTCTGGATTGTAAAACGCACTAACTCAGAGCCGGCATTATATAATTCCAATATCTGTTCTACAGTCTTATCCACATTGCTCGTATCAGTATTTGTCATGCTTTGCAATGCAACAGGATGCTCAGAGCCTATATACATATTTCGCACCCGAACCTGCAAACTTCTTCTCCGTTTATATCTACTTACATGATTAGTCTTATTTTGTATAATTACCATTATATCCACCCAATAATTTGTTTATCTTATAAATAAAAAAGCTTTAATATCATTTTATTATATTTGATATTTGACGTTTTGCCGATATTTTATATTATATTCAAAAGGCCCAATAATACAATAATAAGTATCGAGATTATATATATTCTAAGCATTATGAGCGCAAATCTCTTCCATCCATGAAGATGTGCACGCCTTATTTGAATTGCCTTATGTTCATCTAAATGCTCACGCTTTACAAACGCATCCCATTGCCCTTCATTTTCTATTATACCCTTTGACATTTAATTGCCTAAAAAAATTTTGGAAGTATTATGGATATGCTATATGCCATACTCATACATATCAATGCAATAATTATCATTATAATAACAATATTATGTATCTTTGAATTTACATGCTTGCCCATTACCTCTTTGTCATTTACAAGCAATAGTAAAAATAGCAACGCTGCTGGCATTACTATAGATGCTATTACCTGAACTGTTATATTTACAAACCCTAAAGGCAGATTAGGTATTAATACAATCAATGCCGCAATAGCAACACATGTTATTCCTGGAAGATAGAATTTTTTTGCCTGCAAAAATGGCAGATTTATGCTCTTTGGCCAGCCCAATGCTTCGCTAAATGCCCATGAGGTACTTGCAACTAGTACTATTGCGGCGATTATACCAGCATCTATTATACCGAGCGCAAAAAGCTTGACCGGCAGCATGCCTATTTTTGAGGATACGCTCTGTAGTATATAGCTTATACTATAAACAGAACTATCATTTGATGTTATTATGCTATTGCCATTAAAAACTAATGATGCAGTAAAAACCATTATAGATATTGCAACAAGAGACATTATTACTGCGCCTATTAATGTATCGCGCTTTGCATATTTCAAATCTGATACAGTTGTGCCTTTATCCACCTCAGATGATTGCTGGAAGAAAAGCATCCACGGAGCTATTGTCGTTCCTATGTTTGCAAGCAGTACATATATGAATAATGGCGTTATGCCACCATTTATATGCCAATTTACAAAACTCTGTGCTATTGCATAAAAATTTGGATGGGCAAAAAACATTATTGGAATAAATATTATATTAAACGATGCAATTAAAAGGCTCACGCGCTCCCATTTATAGTAGCGCAAAAATAATGTTATTGAAAGCACTATTATAAGACCTATAATTACCGCGTATAACTGTGATATTCCAAATATTTCCATTCCGAAAACTATACCTATAAACTCTGTTACCATTGTGAGCGTATTTGCAAGAACAAGATCAATTAGGGAGAATGACCCCCAAAATTTGCCAAAGCGCAGCCAGATCATCTCCGCATGCCCGCGGTGAGTAACTGCCGCAAGGCGCACAGCCATTTCCTGTATTAAAAACGTTACAGGTATCATTAGTATTAAAAAAGGTATAAAAAATCCTATCCCAAATATTGACCCAGTTTGCGCATACGTTATAACACCTCCCGCATCATTATCCGCAATCATTACAAGTATGCCAGGACCCAATATCGCAAGCAGCAGCAATAGATGCGCAAAACGCCCCTTTTTTGCACGCAGCGACATTATTTTTAGCCTCTGTATTGCCCGCAAACGCGCCTCCGTAGGCAACTCTTTTAATTTCTCACTAATATCTATCTTAGAACTAATTTTACTATTCATCCCATCAGGCATTAAATAGCGCAGAACGCCATTATTTGAGCATATGCTCGTGCGATATGTGCCACATAAATATAAACTTAAATTATACAACAAATTTAGCTATAATATCTAAATACCATAGATACACTCTCACCTATAGTATAGTTTGGCAATGATATTACAGATGTTCCATAACCATATTTTTGCGAGTAAATATTTGAAGCACTGCTATAATATAATGGATATACATACTGCCTATATGATGAGATATTGCTTATGTATAATGTATTATTTCCAGATAGTATGCGCGCTTGTATTGTAGCATTTATCATCGCAGCATTTAATGCATTTGCAACCAACGAGCTATACTCAATTGCAGTTGTATATGGGGACATGCCAGTTATAGATAGATTATTATTTGACATTGCAGACATAAAGCCATTAATATTTGAACTTTGAACCAGTGCACTTATAGATTCACTTGCAACATATATTGTTGAATTTGAGTAACCGTATGTCTTTGTGGTGCTATTACGCGTATAATTATATACATGGAAGCGATATGTAGAGTAGGATAACGTCTTTATACCGCTCTGATTTGATGCCAGGTATGGTTTTGCTGATGCATTTACCTCATTTAATATATTTGATACATTTTTATATGCCATCATAGAATTGCTCCCACTTCCGTTAACATACATATATACTACTACATATTCTGGAGTATACGACGCATAACCAGTTCCTGAGACTGCTATACTACTCATTTGTGTTTGCGATCTGCTGTGCGCATTATAGCTTAATGATACAATAGCTATCGACAACACAGATATTACAACGACGATTGAGAGTATAATCATAGAAAGCTGTTCTATCTTCATATTACCACTAGAAGAATTAGAATGCGCATGTTTAAATAATTATTATAAATATATCGGTTTAACCGATTGGAAACCCAATCGGTTATTTTTGTCCTATTGCTTGTATCATTACCGATCTATTTCTTGATCTGTCAAGTTCTATAAAAAATACTCTCTGCCATACACCTAAGGTTATCTCTCCGTCTATTACAGGTATTGTCTCGCTGCTACCCATAAGCAGATGCCTGCAGTGTGCATGTGCATTTGGACATTCATCATTTGTCATGTTTGCAGTTCGTATACCAAAATTGTTATGATGGTATGGATGCGCCTCTGGAGCAACACGCTCTAGAAAATCTACAAAATCCCTAAGCAGCTCTGGCTCATTCTCCTGGATTCTTATTGCGGCTGTTGTATGCTTTGTAAATACAACAACATGGCCATTTTTCATACCGCTTTCAGCAACGCACCTTTTAACTACATCAGTTATATCAATGAACTGTGTTGTTCGTGATGTCTTTATATCATATGTTTCGGTACGCATTACTAACTCTCCGCCATTCACCTGCTTATTATCCCTTTGCGAAAAGCCAACATTCTTTGTTGAAAGTACCATTTTGCTCATGAGCTCCTGCCCATGTTTATTTGAAGTTCTTCCTGCATCTGTTGCCATTGAATCACAGAATTCATTCAATCAGAACATATTTAAATAGAGAATAAGGCATTTGATAGATAACGAATTTATTAATGGCAGCTTATACCATTTTTTTGAAAGTTATCTCTGTAAAACAATAAAAGTATTTTTATATAACATTTAAAACTTCATATTCCGCGATACTTAAGATCATCGCTCATCATTTCAGGGTTCCATAATGGATCCCAAACAAGATCTATCTCTACCTTTCCAATCCCATTGATAGATTCAAGCCTGAGTTGCGCACCA